>NZ_JAKMSC010000006.1:0-82271 GCF_025772425.1 Campylobacter sp. FU_497
TTAAACAATCTGTAGTAAAAATTGTGTTTAATTGCATTTCCATTATTTTACGACTACGATTTTTTCACTAATTAGTATCAAGTCACTCTTCTATAACGAATACATAAATATTTAAAATTTTAATCACGTGAGTAGAAAAAATATCTCACAAGCCTGTTTCGCAAATAAAATTATAAACACTATCTGAATTTTTAAAATACCCTTCCAAAGATACAAAATTTGAAAATTGATTTATAATAATGTCCTTTTTATCTTTATCTCTAACCGCAATTAATACATTTAAAACATTAAAAGCCTTTGGATATTCTTCAAAAAGTTCTTCTATAGATTGCCTTAATTCATTTTCGTTTTTTCCTAGTAGAAAATTTAAATGATTAAGGTAGATGCTAATTTTATTTTTATTTCTTAAACATTTTTCCCAATCTACATAAAAA
Source organism: Campylobacter sp. FU_497 (assembly GCF_025772425.1). Classification (NCBI taxonomy): domain Bacteria; kingdom Pseudomonadati; phylum Campylobacterota; class Epsilonproteobacteria; order Campylobacterales; family Campylobacteraceae; genus Campylobacter; species Campylobacter sp. FU_497. The sequence continues at coordinate 435 of NZ_JAKMSC010000006.1, forward strand.
TCTAAATGTCTATTTGTAGCTTGCAAACTATTTATAAATTTTTCAAAACTAAGTTTATTTTTCATATCACTCCTTTAGAGCTTGCTAGGTTTTCATTTTCTATTTTTATAGCCATTTTTAAAGCTCTTGCAAAGGCTTTAAAAAGTCCTTCAGCTTTGTGATGATCGTTTTTACCTTTAACTTTTAAATGCAAACTCGCACCCATAGCATAACTTAGTGAGTAGAAAAAATGTTCTATCATTTCTGTGCTTAATTCCCCAAGTTTTTCTTTTTTAAACTTAGCCTTATAAACTAAATGCGGTCTATTACAAAAGTCAATCGCACAACTTGCCAAGCACTCATCCATAGGTAAAACAAAGCCATATCTTGCAATGCCTATTTTTTGATCTAGTGCATTTTTAATAGCCTCACCCAAAGCAAGTGCAACATCTTCTACGCTATGATGTTCATCAACTTCTAAATCTCCCTTGCATTTTATCTCTAAAGATATATTTGCATGCGTAGCAATTTGCTCTAACATATGATCAAAAAATGCGATATTTGTTTTTATATCAGCTTTTGCTTTTTCATTAAAAGCTATTTTAACTTGAATTTGAGTTTCTTTGGTATTACGCTCTATACAAGCACTGCGGTAATTTTGCAAGATAAAATCAGCGATTTGCTCCCAATTAAAATCATTTTTATCATATTTTAAACCTTGAATTTCAAGATTTTGCGCTAAAAGCATATCGCTGTCTCTATCGCCTATGACAAAACTTTTATTTTTATCATAAAGTTTATTTTTGATATAGTTTTCAAGCATGGCAGTTTTTGGCTTCCTACAGGCACAATTTTCATGCTCAAAATGTGGACATATAAAAATATCTTCAAATTCTATACCACAACTTTGAAAAACACTTAGCATTTTTTCATGAGCCTTGTCAAAATTTTCCTTAGGAAAAGAATTTGTACCTAGGCCATCTTGATTACTTACCATAACAAATTTAAAACCAAAATTTTTTAACTTTAAAAGTGCATTGATGGCACCTTTTTCAAACTCAAGTTTTTCTAAAGAATCGATTTGAAAATCATCTTTTGGCTCATCAATGAGTGTGCCATCTCTATCGATAAATAAAATTTTTGCACTCATTTTAGACTTTCTAATCTTAAACTCACGGCATTTTTATGCCCATCAAGCCCTTCAGCTGCTGCTAAAATTTCCACCACAGGCCCAAGTTTTTTAAAGCCTTCTTTGCTAAGTTCTTGTACGGTCATTCTTTTCATAAAATCAGCAAGCCCTAAAGAAGAATAAGACTTAGTAAAACCATAAGTTGGTAATACGTGATTTGTCCCACTTGCATAATCTCCCATGGATTCTGGAGAATACTCACCTAAAAATACCGAACCTGCATGCACAATATCATCAAGCAAGCTAGATGGATTTTGTGTATGAATGATCAAATGCTCGGGTGCATAGTCATTTGAAATACTTATAGCATGTTTTATATCTTTTGCAAGAATGATTTTAGAATGTGCTAAAGATTTGGAAGCAATTTCTTTACGCGAGAGTTTTTCAAGCTGTAAAGCAACTTCACTATCTACTTCTTTGGCTAATTTTTCACTTGTGCAAACTAAAATCGCTTGAGAATCTGCTCCATGCTCAGCTTGTGAGAGTAGGTCCGAAGCTATAAATTTAGCATTAGCAAACTCATCTGCTAAAACTAACACTTCAGAAGGCCCTGCTTGCATATCAATAGCTACTCCATGATTATTAACTTGCTTTTTGGCTTCAGTTACAAAGGCATTTCCTGGGCCAAAAATTTTATCTACTTTTTGCACACTTTGCGTTCCATAAGCAAGTGCTGCTATGGCTCCTGCTCCACCTATTTGATACACTGCATCAACCTCACAAAGTTTTGCTACAAAAGCAATGGCGGGGTGTAGTGGTGCTGGGGAAGCTAAGGCTATAAATTTACATTTTGCAATTTTAGCAGGGATAGCTAGCATGAGTGCAGTTGAAAAAAGTGGCGCTAAACCTCCTGGTATATAAAGCCCTACTTTTTCAATGGCTCTTGTTAGTACCATGCAAGTTACCCCTTCAAAGGTTTGAACTTCTATGGTTTTACTTTCTTGAGCTTTGTGGAATTTATAGATATTTTCATAAGCTATTTTGATAGCTTGTTTTAACTCATCATCAATTTGCTCTGCTAAATTACTAAGCTCTTCATCGCTTAGTTTGATGGAATTTAACTCTACTTTATCAAATTTTATAGCCATTTGTTTTAAAGCTTCATCGCCATTTGTTTTGACATCTTCAATGATTTGTTCCACTATGGTTTTAACCTGTGCATTAGCGCTTATAGCAGGACGCTTGAGTGCTAATTCTTGTTCGTTTTGGTTTAATTTTTCAAAATCAAGTATTTGCATTTTTATCCTTTAAGAGAGCATTTTTTCAATAGGTAAAACTAAAATCGCGCTTGCACCTTCTTTTTTCAAAGCTTCCATAGTTTCCCAAAATAAATTTTCTTGACTTACCATATGCAACGCCACTCTAGCTTTATCATTTTCTAAAGGTAAAATCGTAGGTTTTTCAACACCTGGTAATAAAGCTGTGATTTTTTCCAACTTTTCAATAGGAGCATGCAACATGATGTATTTTGACTCTCTTGCTTGCATAACTCCATTAATCCTAATGAGTAGTTTATCGATTAATTCTTGTTTATGTGAAGCTAAACTTTCTTTTCTTTGGATAATGCAAGCTTTTGACTTATAAATTACCATAACTTCTTTAAGTCCGTTTGCTTTTAAAGTAGCACCACTTGAAACTAAATCACAAATTCCATCAGCTAAATTTGCACTTGGTGCTACTTCAACTGAGCCTGTTAGCATACAAGTTTTATAAGGGATGTTATTTTCTTCCATAAAACGCTTTAAAAGCTGTGGATAAGAAGTTGCTATGCGTAAATTTTTAAAACTTTCTATACCTTTATACTCACTATTTTCTGGTAATGCTAAAGACAAGCGGCACCCACCAAAATCAAGCTTTTTAAGCATTATAAAATCTGCATTTTCGTTTTTTGATTTTCTTTCTAACTCATTTTCTTCTAAAACATTTTCCCCAACTATGCCAAGATCTACTACTCCATCAAAAATTAACCCTGGTATATCATCATCTCTTACTCTAAGTAAATCAATAGGTAAATTTGTAGAAAAAGCAATTAAACTTTGATCGTGTATGCGAAGTTTTACGCCTATAGACTCAAGCAAGGCAATAGAATCTTTACTCAAACGACCTGATTTTTGTATAGCTATGCGTAATCTTGAATTTTCTTGCATTTTTTTCCTTTTTTGTAGTTAAAAAGATTAATAGTAGCAAAAAATGGATAAAAATACAAAAAATAGTAAGTAAATAAATAAAAATAAGAAGTTTTTAGCCTTTAAAAAGGCTAAAAATTAAGCTACGAATTCGATGAAAGCCATTTCTGCAGCATCGCCACGGCGGATTCTTGTTTTAATAATTCTTGTATAACCACCATTTCTATCTGCGAATTTAGGTGCAATTTCTGTTACAAGTTTATTTGTAGCTTCTTTATCCTGCAAGCTAGCAAAAACTGCTCTGTGAGCATTGAAATCACCTTTTCTTGCACGAGTGATCAATCTTTCAACATAACCTCTTAATTCTTTTGCTTTAGGTAATGTTGTTTCTATTTTACCTGCTTTAATAATAGCAATGGTAAGGTTTTTTAATAAGGCTGCACGATGAGTAGAAGTGCGACCTAACTTTCTATATCCATGTCTATGTCTCATTGATTATCCTTCATTTTGTGCTTTTAATTCTGTAATTTTTTTCTTTAGCGTTTCTTTTGCACTATCACTGAGTTTTGAATTTCCTATAGGGAAACCTATAGATTCCATTACACTTTTAATCTCATCTAAAGATTTTTTACCAAGATTTTTTAAATCTGCAAGTTCGCTAACACTCATTAAAGCAAGTTCACCAATATAAACTACATTTGCTTTTTCTAAGCAGTTAAAACTTCTTGCACTTAAATTTAACTCAGTTATATTTTGAAGTAATTTTACATGTTCTACTTCATTATTTGGTGTTTGACTTCTTACAACGCTTTGTGCATTAGTAATTTTATCAAACACTGATAATTGTTTATACATTGCTTCTAAAGCATTTTTAAAAGCGTCACTTGGTGAAATTTGACCATCAGTTGTGATTGTAAAAACAACTTTTTCATAATCTGGATTATCTTCAAAAAGCACTTTTTCTATATCATAAACCGCATGTTTTACCGGGGTAAAGAACGCATCAAGTGCTATAAATTCAGGATCTAAGAAATTTTGAATTTCTTCAGAAGGCACATAACCTATACCTTTTTCAATGATTAAAGTAAATTCTAAATCTGCATCTTCATTAATCGTTGCAAGATAGCTATCTGCATTCACAACTTCAACAACTTCATTGTCTAAGTCTTTTCCGCAAATTTCTTTTGGTCCTTTAAAACTAAAAGTTACGATTTCTTTTTCAGAATCTGTTTTTAGTTTAAATCTTAATTTTTTTAGATTGATAATAAACAATGCTACATCTTCAAGCATACCACGCATACTATCAAATTCATGTGCTACGCCTTTGATTTTAACTCCTGTTGGAGCAAAACCTACTGTGCTTGAATAAAGCAAACGACGCAAAGGATGCGCCAAAGTAATAGCATAACCGATTTCAAAAGGCCATGCACTTACTTTTGCTACTGTATCACTGATATTTTCAATACTAAACTCTGTTGGTGTATAAGCAGAAGTTGTAATATGTCTCATATCAAAAACCTTTATTATTTAGAGTACAACTCAACGATATATCTTTCCTCAACTGGAATGATAACTTCTTCTCTTTCAGGTTTTCTTGTAAAAATTCCAAATCTTTTATCTTTTTCTACATCAACCCAAGCAACTATACCAGTTTGAGCAGTAAGTTCGATCGCTCTTGAAATTTGAGGATTGTTTTTGCTTTTTTCAATCACTTCAACTTTTTGACCTGCTTCTACTCTATAACTAGGAATATCTACTCTTTTACCATTTACTAAAATGTGTCCATGAGTTACAAGTTGTCTAGCAAAACGGCGTGTTGTAGCAAAACCCATTCTATAAACAACATTATCAAGTCTTTGTTCTAAAAGCTGGATTAAAAGCGCACCAGTATTACCATCTTTTCTAGCAGCTTCACTAAATAATCTTCTAAATTGTTTTTCACTAACACCATACATAAATTTAGCTTTTTGTTTTTCTCTTAATTGAAGTCCATATTCACTAATTTTAGCTTTTCTTTGTCCATGCTGACCTGGTGCGTAAGGGCGTTTATCTAAAGCACTTTTACCTGCTAATCTTCTTTCGCCTTTCATTGCCAAGCTTACGCCAAGTCGTCTTTCTAATTTCTCTACTGGTCCTCTATATCTTGCCATTATAATTCTCCTAAATCTTATATCTTATTCTTAGACACGACGACGTTTTGGTGGTCTACAACCATTATGAGCTAATGGGGTAATATCTTTTAAGAAAGTTACTTTAATACCTTCCATAGCACCTACACTCTTAACCGCTGTCTCACGACCACTTCCTGGTCCTTGTACTTTAATACCTACTTCTTTAATACCATGTTCTTTTGCTTTATTTAAAGCATCTTCTACTGCTTGTTGCGCTGCATAAGGAGTTGATTTTTTAGAACCTTTAAATCCTAAACCACCTGCACTACTCCAAGCGATAGCATTTCCCATTTCATCAGTTACAGTAACCATAGTATTATTAAATGTTGCACTGATATAAACTATACCTTTAGCTATATTTTTTTTAACTACTTTTTTCTTAACTACTTTTCTTTTTGCCATTTTCTATCCTTATGATTTTGCACCAACGGTTTTTCTCTTACCTTTTCTAGTTCTGGCATTTGTTTTTGTTTTTTGACCACGAACTGGTAAGCCTTTTCTATGTCTTAAGCCTCTAAAGCTTCCTAGATCCATCAATGCTTTGATATCCATAGCAACTTGTTTTCTAAGATCACCCTCAACCATGTAGTTTTCTTGAATTTCTTTACGGATAGCTGCTGCTTCATCTTCACTTAACTCATGAACTCTTTTATCATAAGAAATTCCTGTTTTATCTAAGATTTTTCTTGAAGTATGCAAACCTATACCATAAATATAAGTCAAGCCATATTCAATTCTTTTTTTCTTTGGTAAATCCACACCTGCAATACGAGCCATAAATTATCCTTGTCTTTGTTTGTGTTTTGGATTTTCGCAAATAATGCGAACTACGCCTTTACGACGAACTACTTTGCATTTGTCACACATCTTTTTAACAGATGGTCTAACTTTCATGCTTTACTCCTGTTATTGTAAATTCCACTTTTTTTACAACTGCACCAGGTTTTTAGAGCAACCAACTATTTTCAAAATAAGTGGTGATTTTGAAAATACTTCTTCATACAGTTTTATTGCAATTTCTGCAAAAGTGCTAATTATACTTTACTTTTGCTTTTAAACAACTTAGACTTATTTGTATCTAAATGTAATACGACCCTTATCAAGACTATAAGGCGTTAGCTCTACTTTAACTCTATCGCCAGGCATAATTCTAATATAATGCATACGCATTTTACCTGCAATATGACAAAGTATTACATGTTTATTATCTAATTCAACTTTAAAAGTTGCATTAGGTAAAGCTTCTATTACATTACCATCGATTTCGATAATATCATCTTTTGCCAATGCTTTCTCCTTTCTATAAAATACAAAACTATTATTTTAACACAATTTTTCTTTTTAATTTTTTAATATTTTTTAACAAACTATGATATTTTTTTACTATAATTATAAAATTACTACAAAAAAGAAAGTATTTAGATGCCAAAAAGTTTAAAAAGAAGTGATTATAAAACACTTTCCTTATCTTCTTTAGGTGGGGCCTTAGAATTTTATGACTTTGTAATTTTTGTCTTTTTTGCTAATTATATTTCAAGAAATTTTTTTCCAAGTGATTTAAGTGATTTTTGGAAACTTTTAAATACTTATGGAGCTTTTGCGGCAGGATATTTAGCTAGACCACTTGGTGGTATAGTTATGGCTCATTTTGGTGATAAATTTGGTCGCAAAAAAATGTTTATGCTTAGTATTTTGCTGATGGTTGTGCCAACTTTTTCTTTAGCTTTTATACCTACTTTTGAAAGCATAGGTTATTTAGCTCCTATTTTTTTACTACTTGTTAGAATAGCTCAAGGTATAGCCATAGGCGGAGAATTACCTGGTGCCTGGGTTTTTGTAAAAGAACATGCACCCGATGGAAAAGATAGTTTTTATATCAGTGCCATTAATGCTTCCATGGCTTTTGGTATTCTTTTAGGATGTGTTGTTGCGCTAATAATTAATCATTGCTTTGATCAAGAATCAATTTATGATTATGCTTGGCGTATTCCATTTGCCATAGGTGGGATTTTTGGGATTATTTCTATCTATCTTAGAAAATTTCTAGAAGAAACACCTGTTTTTCAAAAAATGCACCAAGAAAATGATTTAGAAAAATTTCCTTTAAAAACACTTTTTAAAGAAAAAAATATTTTTTTAGATATCATCGCTTCTATGCTTTTAACATGGATGCTTACAGCTTGTGTGATCATACTTATTTTACTTATGCCAAATTTTATACCTGAAGTTTTAGTTCTTGATAAAACAGACGCTATTTTAATACAAATGATTGCAATAGCGATTTTATCTTGCGGAACCTTGCTTGCTGGAATTTGGGTAGATAAATTTGGTTTTTTAATGACTAGTTTGGTATTTGCAATAGGATTTAGTCTTTCATGCTTTTTTTATTTTTATTTTTTCTATGCACAAATTTTACATTTAAGTATATATTTTTATTTTATCGCATGTTTTTTTGGTGGTATTAATGCTCTAGCACCTATTTTAATGTGTAAAATTTTTAAGCCAAGTATTCGTTTTAGTGGTATTTCTTTTTCTTATAATATAGCCTATGCTATAGCAGGTGGTTTTACACCTCAACTTGTATTTGCATTGCACTCTTTAGCTATAAAACCTGAAAATCCTTTTATTTATGGAATTTTTATTTATATTTTATTTCTTTCATTAATAACATTGCTAGCTACTGTATTTACTTATAAGAGATTAAGATTTTAATGTTATAATTAAGAAAAATTATTAATTAAAAATTTATAAAAATAAAGGAAAATGATTATGAAAATTTTTATTGTTTTAATATTTTCTTTACTACCGCTTTTAGCGCTTGAAATGATCACGCCCATACCAGAAAGCATACCTTATGATAAAGAAAAAGCTATTTTAGGGAAAAAACTCTATATGGATACAAGTTTATCAAAAGATAAAAAAGTATCTTGCAATAGCTGTCATGATATTGCAAATTTTGGAGTTGATAATAAAACCTTTTCAACAGGTATTAATGGTATAGTAGATGAACCATTCCATACCCCTACAAATTTTAATGCTGTTTTTAATCTAGCGCAATTTTGGAGAGGTAATGCAAAAGATTTACAAGATCAAGCCAAACATCCTTTGTTAAACCCTAAAGAAATGGGATTAAAAGACGCAAATGAAGTGGTGCAAATAGTAAAAACTAATGCTGTTTATGAAAAAGAATTTAAAAGACTTTATGGAGAAATAACCTTTGATAATATAGCACATGCTTTAGCTGAATTTCAAAAAACCTTACTCACTCCAAATTCGCCTTTCGATCGCTACCTAAAGGGCGATAAAAACGCTATAAGCGAGCAAGCAAAAAGAGGTTATAATGCTTTTTTATCAAATGGTTGCATAGCGTGTCATCAAGGACAAAATATAGGTGGTAATATGTATCAAAAAATGGGGGTATTTGTGCCTTATGATAATGGAACAAACTGGAAAGGACGCTATGAGATTACTCAAGATCCTCATGATCAATTTGTAGTAAAAGTACCAAGCCTTAGAAATATAGCTAAAACTGCTCCTTATTTTCACGATGGCTCTATGCCAACCCTTGATGCTTGTGTGCAATTTATGGCTTATTACCAACTTGGTAAATTTTTAGAGCAAAATATAGTTGATGATATAGTTGCTTTTTTAAATTCTTTAACAGGAGAATACCATGACCCACTCAAATAAAAAATCTTTTTCTTTTTTAAAACAATTTATTACTTTATCTATAGTGGTTTTGGTATTGCTTTTAACTTTAACTTTGTTTATTTTTAATACCTACAACACTACAAAAAGAAATTCACTCATCATGGGTTCTTTTCAAAAATTAGAAATTTTAGATACCAAAATAGATGAGATTTTTAAAAATAAACTCAATTTGCAAAATTACGATACTAGTGTTGCTTTGGTACAAGATTTTGAAAATACTTTAGCAATTTTAAAAGCTAATAAAATAGACACCAAAAAAATACAAACCATTTTTGAGAAAAAAAATGCTCAATTACAGCATTTTAAATCAGCTAATTCTATTGCTATAAATTCAAAACTTTATCTTTATGAAATTCAACAAGAAATCATCAAACAAACAAATCAACTAGCACTCACTATCCAAGAAGCTAAACAAATAGATTATATAGGAGATATATTAAGTATTATAGGAACTATGGATATATTAGAACCTTTAGCACAAAATAGACTACAAAATCTTGTCGCAAATTTGAATGCAAAAAACTCTCAATTGCCACAAGAATTATTTGAGCTTTTTAGCACACATTGTAAAATGATACTCAGTCAGATTAAAATTTTAAAAGATAATTCTCAAAGTTTTCTTGATCAAGAATTACAAAAAGAAATCATTACTCATAAAAATTTAATTGCACAAGAAATCAATCTTAATAACAAATATAATCTTTACACCGCTATAGGAATTTTCTTATTTACCTTAGCTGTGTTGATTTTTTTCATACTTTTAACACTAAAAAAAGTAATCATACCTATATCTTTACTTGAAAAACTAAGTGCAAATTTAGCCGGCGAACATGCAAATTTAAGTGCTAGATTAGATATTGACAAAAAAAGTGAATTAGCTACAAGTGCTGGCTATATAAACTCTTTTATACAAATAGTGCAAAATTCGGTTTTAGAAGCTATACAAACTGCAAATTCAAGCTATAAAAGCTCACAAAAACTCTCTCAAAATGCTGAAGTTTTACAGCAAAGCTCACTTTTACAGCATGAGCAAATTTCTAATGTCCATGAAATAAGCTCTATCTTAGAAAGCCATATAGACTTAACTCAAAACCTAGCTAAAAACACCATAAATGATATGCATGATATGCAAGAAGTGATGGGAGAGGTTGAAACAACACTTAAAGAATTAGTAGAACTTATATTACTAAGTGGCGAAAAAGAACAAAGTGTTTTAAGTGCTATGGATATGCTAGTGCAAAGTGCTGATAGTATAGTAGAAGTTACTACAACCATAAAAGACATAGCCGATCAAACCAACCTACTTGCGCTAAATGCAGCTATTGAAGCAGCACGCGCAGGCGAGCATGGACGTGGCTTTGCTGTGGTTGCTGATGAAGTTAGAAATCTAGCTGATAAAACCACAAAATCTTTAGTCGCCATAGAAACAACCGTAAGAACTATAGTACAACAAATCAATGATAATAAAAGCTTGATGGATGGAATTCATCAATCCATGAATGACACTTCTAACAAAGCTAATATCTTACAAGGTGAGGTTGGAACTTCTATAGAAAAATTAAAAACAAGTATTCATTCTACTAAAATCATGGAAGAAAAAAGCGATGAGTCAAAAGCTAAAATGAATGAGCTAGAACAAAACATAGAAAAAGTAACCGAGCTTGCAAATTGTGTTAAAAATTACTCCCTTGATTTAACACAAATTTCACAAGATGTTTTAGAAAATGCTTCTAAACTTTCAGAAAAATTAAAAACATTCGAGTAAGAAAGATTAAACTTTCTTACTTGGATAAAATATCTGCCTTACCATTTATTATGGCAACACAATGCTCATAATGAGCCGCATTTAAACCATCTTTGCTTCCTGCTTCCCAATTGCCTTTTAAATGTACCGGTGTGCCATCTTTTTGACACACCATAGGCTCTATGCAAAATACCATACCATTTTTGATTTTAGGTCCGCTTTTTGCACTAGCACCTGGTTCTAAATAATTTGGAATTTCAGGCTCACCGTGTGGTTTTTTACCTATACCATGACCACAATAACCTTTCAAAGGCACAAAACCTCTTTTAGCAATAAACTCACCAAGCTCATAAGAAAGCTCTTTAAAACGCATACCCTCTTTGATAATATCTATAGCATAATACAAAGCATCTTTAGCACAAGCAATTAACGCTTCATCAGTAGCTGAAATTTTACCTATAGGTATAGTCCTTGCTGCATCCCCATAATATCCATCTATACAAGTACCCACATCAAGCCCTAAAATATCGCCTTCTTTTAAAATACGCTCATCGCCCACACCATGGATGCAAGCTTGATTAAGCGAGATACAAATACTACCTGGAAAACCATACAAACCTTTAAAAGATGGTTTTGCACCATGATCAAGTATAAATTCTTCTGCTTTAATGTCAATTTCTTTTAAACTCATACCCGGAACTATGATAGTTTCTAGATAATCAAGCGTTCTAGCTACAAGTTCATTTGCTTTACGTAGTTTTTCTATTTCTGCTGGTTTTTTGATTTCTATCATTTATATTTTCCTTAAAATTTTTAAAAATTTAGCATTTATGCGCTTTTAAAAGCTTTAAGGAAAAAACCTTAAGTTTTAAAACTTAAGGTTTTAACATACACTTGTAAGATTAGTAGCTAAGCCACCTAAAGAAGTTTCTTTGTATTTTGAGTTCATATCCTTGCCGGTTTCATACATAGTTTTTATAACCTCATCAAGACTTACTTTTGGAGTTGATTTTCTACTCATTGCCATTCTAGCAGCTGAAATAGCTTTAATCGCCCCAAAAGCATTTCTTTCTATACAAGGAATTTGCACCAAACCACTTACTGGATCGCAAGTTAAACCTAAGTGATGCTCCATTGCAATTTCAGCAGCATTGCAAGCTATCTTTGCATCAAAACCCATCACAGTAGCCATAGCTCCTGCTGCCATAGAACTTGCACTACCAATTTCAGCTTGACAACCAGCCTCAGCACCACTTATGCTTGCATTTTTCTTATAAAAAGAGCCTATTAACATAGCAGTAAGTAAAAAATTAATAGCCTTTTCATCATTAAAACCAACCGTATGGTTTTTAAGATAAAGCATTACAGCAGGCACAACAGCACAAGCTCCATTAGTTGGAGCAGTTACTACTCTAGCTCCACTTGCGTTCTCTTCTGCAATAGCAATAGCATATAAAGAAATAAAATCAATAATTCCTAAAGGATCGCTTGTCATAGCCAAACGCTCATTAAGCCCTTTAGCACGGCGTTTTAAGTGTAAATTTCCTGGAAGGAAATCTGAGCTTGGGTGAATACCATTATAATAAACCTCTTGCATCACTTCCCAAATTTCTAAACAATAAGCTCTAATTTCTTCTTTTGTATGAAATTGAAGCTCATATTCATAAGAAAGTTTTGCTAGATCCCATGATTTTTCTTCGCAAATTTTTAAAGCATCACTTGCGTTGTTAATATCAAGTTCTAATTTAGTATGTTTTTGCTCACAAGCTCCATCTTTGTGTTTTTGAAGCTCAGCTTCACTCATAACAAAACCACCACCCACTGAATAATAAACTTCTTCAGCAATGATTTCTCCATTTTCATCATAAGCACTTACTTTCAACCCATTTTCGTGCAAAGGCAAAAAGTCTTTTTCAAAAATCAAATCTTTATCATAATCAAAATTTAATTCTTTTTGAGCATTTAAAACCAAAATTTTATCTTGCAAAATTTTATTAAAAACGCGATCTTGCAAAGCAGCGTTAAGCTCTTTTGCCTTTAATCCACTCAAACCCCATATAATAGCCTTATCACTTAAATGGCCTTTACCGGTAAGTGATAAAGAGCCATAAAGTTTGATTTGAATTTTTGTAATTTGCGTGATTTTATCTTTGATTTTTTCACAAAACATATTCCCTGCTAGCATTGGTCCTAAAGTATGAGAAGATGAAGGACCAACACCAACTTTAAATATACTTAAATTACTACTCATTCACTAGCACCTTAAAAAGTATAAATTACAGTGATGATTGTCAAAATACCTGTGATAAATACAAATACATCTAAAGCTTTGTTTTGGAATTTTTTCATTTTAGAAACAGTATAAATTGCAATCATAGGCATTAGGAATAAAATCGCAGCAATAATCGGTCCACCTAAGCTTTCAATAAAGCCTAAAATACTTGGATTTACATAAGCAGTGATTAACATAATAATATACATTACCAAAGTTGAATAAACTGCGATTTTTTTCAAATCAGGATTTTCATTGCCTGCTAATTTGCAGCATTTTCTAACTATACCATAAGCACCTTCTCTAGCACCAAAATAATGTCCAAAGAATGAACTAGAAATTGCTAAAAACGCAATTAATGGACCACCATAAGAAATAAATGGATTATCAAGTTTGTTAGCAAAATAAGAAAGTACAGGTATGTTTTGTGCTCTTGCTTCAGCAAGTTCTGCAGGAGTTAAAGAAAGCACACAAGATACCACAAAAAACATAACAAAAGCAAGCAACATTACAGAAGTTCTAAATAATACTTGATTTGCTTTTTGTACTGAATTTTCAGGATATTGTCTTTTTACACTTAAAGAAAAAGTAGAAATTGCTGGTGAGTGATTAAACGAAAACACTAAAACCGGTAAAGTTAGCCACACTATAGTGATAAATTCTTTTGTTCCTGGAATAGCACTAAAACTTTCAAATGACCATTGTGGGATAAGATATAAAGAAAATAAAAATAAAATAGCACACAAAGGATATACAAGCCATTCGCATACTTTAGTGATTAATTCTTCACTAAAAAGCATAATAAGCATAAAAATACTTACCAAAACAAAAGCAAAAAGCGCTCTATAAAAAGGAAGTAAATTAGCTATAGTTTTTCCTTGCTCATTAACACTTGTTTGATACATAGCACTAATTGCACTTGCAAAAGAACCATTTGGATCTAAAAGTGGTAAGAATTGATTATAAATAAAACTCTCAAAAGTATTAGTTATACCTACACAATATGCTAAACAAATTGGAAAAATTGCAAAGAAATAAAGCACAGAAATAAAAATACTTACTTTTCTACCAAAATACTCTTCAGCCGCATGAGTAATGTCTTTATCATTACCATTTGCTTGGCACACAAAACGACTTAAAGCTCTATGGCTTAAATATACCATTGGGAAAATAATCAAAGCCATTACAACAACCGGCCAAAAACCACCAACACCTGCTTTAATAGGTAAAAATAAAATCCCCGCACCAACTGCAGTCCCAAAAAGAGAAAGCATCCAACGCGTATCAAAAGAATTCCACTTAAGATTATCCACATTTTCTCCTTGTAAAAAATAATAAAAAAAGCTTTTACCTAAAAACTTTTTGTATTATTTTACAAATATGCTCTTGAGTAGTTTGGCGTGATTTTTTCCCTTTCATTTAAAGCAACTGCGGCTTCATTTGTAAAATTTGGATTTCTTAATAATTTTCTACCATAACAAACTAAATCACACACCTCACCCAAAAGCAAAGCCTCACCTTCGCTAGCACTATTTATAAGACCCACACAAGATATAGGAATTTTAACAACTTCTTTTAAAGCCTTAGCATAAGGAGCTTGATAAAGTGGTGCTATATTTGGCACTAAAGAAGGTTTGTTGATATTTCCTCCTGCTGAAATATCTAACATATCAACGCCTAAATTTTCTAAAATCAAGGCAAGTTTTTTACTATCTTCCAAATTCCAACCACCCTCTTGCCACTCTGTAGCTGAAATTCTTACAAATAAAGTAATATCAACTTCTTTTTTTATACGCTTAATGATATCACACAAAAGACGCGCTCTATTTTCAAAACTACCACCATATTCATCATCTCTTTGATTTGATAAAGGAGATAAAAATGAACTAAGCAAATACCCATGAGCACTATGAAGCTCTATCGCATCATAGCCTGCTTCTTTAGCTCTTTTAGCACTTTGGATAAATTCTTGTTCAATTTGTAAAATTTCATCTTTACTTAAAACATGAAGTTTAGAAAATTTTTCACTAAAAGCGATATTACTTGGGGCTTTTAATATGGCTTCTTTACATGAGTTTTTACGGCCACTGTGGTTTAACTGAATGGCAATTTTAGCTCCAAAATGATGGCAAAGCTCAACAAGTTCTTTGTGTCCTTGAATTTGAAAATCTCCCCAAAGACCTATATCATTATCAGCTATTTTTGCATTTTCATTAATCGCACAAGCTTGAACTATGATAAGCCCAACACCACCCAAAGCTCTGGCTCCATAATGTATCAGGTGAAATTGATTAATCTTACCATCTAAAACTTGTGTTTCATACATATCCATAGGGGGCATTACAATGCGATTTTTTACATAAAAATTTCCAATCTTTAGCTCACTTAAAAGTAAAGACATAATACCCCTTGAAATATTTTTATATTACTATAATAGAAAAAAATTAATTTTTCTTAAAATACATTGTATTTTTAATTGATATTGTAAATTTTAATAATTAATTATCAAAAAAATATTTTTTGAATATATTTTTTTATCTTAATAATAATATTTCAAATGTTAATTTTTCTATTTTTTTCAAAGAAAATGAAAATTTAAAATAAAAAAGTGTAAAAACCACACATTTTAGTCAAATAAGCTTTTCTCAAAACACTTTAGCATAAAGCTTTTGCGGTGCAAGGGAGAATAACCAAATACTTTAATTTTTTCTATATGAGCTTTTGTGCCATAACCTTTGTGTTTATCAAAATCATAATGATTATATAATTTAGAAAAATAACACATTTTTTGATCACGACTTACCTTGGCTAATATACTAGCTGCCGAAACTTCTTGTACTTTCACATCAGCTTTAACCATGGTTTTTATGCCTAAAACTCCATAATTTAAATTTCCATCATATAAAATCTCATCTTGATTAAAATGTTTTTTGATGATTTTTAAAGCTAGTTGTAAACACTGACTAAGCCCTAAAGTATCAATCTGCAAAGGCGAAAAAGCAAGGATTAAAAAATTTGAGTTAGAAAGAATTTGCTCATATAATTCTTCTCTTTTTTTTGCGCTTAATTTTTTAGAATCAGCCAAACCATCAATATTTTTTAAAAGCTTGCAAGCTCCTATGTGCATATCTCCAGCCAAAGCCCCACGCCCAGCCTCATCTACTCCAACTAAAGCCATTATCTTTCCTTTATAATGCTATATTTTTCTACTAAATTTTCTAAAGAATAATTCATATTAGCAGGTGAACTTGAAGGGAGTTCAAAAAATTCTTGTTCAGGATAAAATTTAGCAAAATATTTACTTGCAACTTTACCTAATACACAAATTTTTTCTATATTTGCCTTATCTAAAATCATATTTATATCATTTGCTTTAGCATAAGAAATAGTTTTATCATCTGAATTTTTTATCTTACAACTTGCTATAACATCCCAAAGTGCTATATGATTTGCTTTTAAAAAATCTTTTTGAACTTGTACTGTTTTTAACTCACACTCAAATAATATTTCAAAAATACGCCAAAAACGATTTTTGCTATGTTGATAATAAAAATTTTCTTCTCTTGATTTAATAGATGGGAAAGAACCTAGTATTAAAACTTTTGAGTTTTCATCAAAAAAAGGTTTGAAAGGATGAGTTAGAATTTGCATATTAAACCTTGATAAAAATAAAATATTTTATCATTTTTATCAAGGTTTTTAAAATTATCCTAAAAATTCGCGTTTGAAGTATTCTTTTGGAGCTTTACATAAAGGACAGGCATTTGGTGCTTTTTTGCCACGGTGTATATGCCCACAAACTTCACAAACCCATAATTCTTCTACTTCTGAATTAAAGAAATCTTCTTCTTCAAGCATTTTTTTAAGCGCTAGATATTCTCTTTCATGTTCAATTTCTACTTTACCTATAGCTGTAAATAATCTTGCTATATTTCTTTTGCCCTCATCTTCTGCGATTTTTGCAAAATTTGGATACATAGTGGTATGCTCATAGTTTTCACCTTCTGCTGCGCAGATTAAATTTTTAGCAGTTTCTTCTAAAGCTTTACCATCTACTAATTCATGATAAGCTTTAAACTCAGCTCTTGCGTGCCATTTTTCATTTTCTGCAGCTTCTCTAAAATGTTTCGCAATAGCATGCCAACCTTCTTCTTGAGCAATATCTGCAAATAAATCATATTTATTTCTTGCCATAGATTCGCCAGCAAAAGCTTTCATTAAATTTACAGCTGTTAGATCTTTAGTAATACACTCCATTTCTTGACCACAGCAACTAAGCTTTCCACCGCCTACATTTTGCACTTCTACTTCATTGCCACATTTTTGGCATTTATAACTTTCATATTGTTTCATTTAATATCCTTGTGATTAATTAAGTAAGGTTTTGATTGAAAAATCCACCCAAATGTTATTTTAGCATTTGGGTGTTTAAGATTTTAGTATTTTAAGAAATATTCTTGGATTTTCTTAGGATCGCTTGTTTTAGTTAGAGCAAGCATTAATAATACTCTAGCTTTTTGAGGACTCATATCACCTGTATCAATAAAACCAAGTTTTGCATCAGCATCACTTACTGCAACTCTACCAGCTACTACACGTGAACTTACCGCTACATTAAGACCTTTTTTAAGCAATTCTTTTAATACATCTTTTTGATAATCATGAATACTACCAGCACCTGTTCCAGCTACAACTATACCTTTGGTTCCATTTTCAAACAAAGCTTTTGCTGCAACACCACTACCATCATTTGCATAACTATAAAGAATATCTACTTTTGGTAGTTCTTTTAGTTTGCTAACATCAAATGGAGATTTTTTGGTGTGTAATTTTGTATTAGTATTATAGAAAAATGCTTTTCCATCTACTATATAACCCATATCACCCATATCTGGTGAGCTAAATGCATTTACATTTAAACTATGAGTTTTCATAACGCCTCTAGCACTTTGAATTCTATCATTCATAGCCACCATTACGCCTTTATTTTTTGCTTGAGGATTTGCTGCTAATGCTACAGCGTTGTAAAGATTTTTAGGACCATCTGCACTAATTGCAGTTGATGGGCGCATTGCACCGACCAAAACAACAGGCTTGTCGCTTTTTACGGTTAAATTTAGGAAATATGCAGTTTCTTCCATAGTATCAGTACCATGAGTAATTACAACTCCATCTACATCAGATTTTAAAAGTCTATTAACTTCTTTAGCAAGTTTTAGCCAAATTTCATTTGTCATATCTTTGCTATCAATATTAGCAATTTGATCTCCGCTAATTACTGCTAAATCTTGAATTTGAGGCACTGCCTTAATCAAAGCATCAACCCCCAAAACTCCAGCTGTATAACCTGTAGTAGCTACTGAACTATCAATCGAACCAGCGATAGTTCCACCTGTAGCTAAAATCGCAACTTTTGGTTTTGCTTCCAAAATTCCTGCTCCTAAACTTAGTGCCATAGCTGCACACATTAACATTTTTTTCATGTTAGTCCTTTCATTAGAAATGATAAAGATTATAATGCAACTATGTTTAAATAAAAATAAATTATAAATATAAAAAATACTTTAGTAAATAACCATTAATTTAAAGCCATAAATTTGCAATTTTTTTTAGTTTTTCTACATCACTTGAAGCATAAAATTCAATATTAGCTTCTTCTTGGATTGATGTTAAGTTAAATTCTTGCTGTAATTGCAAAGCTATAGCTTCACCTGAATGAATAAGTTTTGTGTTTTTACCAAAATACTCTTCCAAAGAATGAGCGATTAAGGGAAAATGTGTGCATGCTAAGATTAAAGCATTAGGGTGAAATTTGAGCTTATTAAAATAATACTCAAAAGCAGCTTTTAAAAAATCTCCTTGAAAAATCCCTTCTTCAACCATAGGTACAAAAAGCCCAGTTGCTTTTTCTTCCACTTTTAAAAAACCTTCTTTAATTAAAGCTTGTTTATAAGCGTGAGAATCCACGGTAGCTTGTGTTGCAATGACTAATATATTAGAGTTTTTATCTTCTAAAGAGTTTTTAACCGCTAAAACTCCTGCTTCTATAACTCCAAGAACCGGAAATGGTGCATTTGCTTTTAGAATTTCTAAAGCATGCGCACTAACTGTATTACACGCAATAATAAGCATATCTACTTTTTTTTCTTTGAAAAATTCTAAAGCTTCTAGAGAAAATTTAATGATGGTTTCTTTATCTTTAACCCCATAAGGCACTCTTGCAGTATCCCCATAGTAGATATATTCTTTAAAAAGTTTTGCTTGAAGTAAAGATTTTAAAACACTAAGCCCACCTACACCGCTATCAAAAACGCCTAGTCTCATCAAAATCCTTTAAAAAGGAAGAAAGTAGAAAATCTACTTTCTTATAAGCCTACCGCACTTAAAGTTTGGTATTTATTCATATAAATTTGGGCTTCGATTTTTCTCATTGTATCAAGTGCTACTTGAACTACAATCAAAACAGAAGTTCCACCAAAATAAAAAGGCACACCAAACAACTTCACAATAAGCCATGGTAATGTAGCTACAAGCCCTAAATAAATAGAACCTGACAAGGTAAGTCTTGACGCTACTTCATTAAGATAATTTGCAGTTCCTTCACCTGGTCTAATACCTGGTATGAAACCACCTTGTCTTTTAAGATTTTCAGCTATATCTTTTGCATTAAATACAATTGATGCATAAAAATACGCAAAGAAAATAACAAGTAAGAATGTTAAAATATGAAAGAAAAATCCATTTGGATTTAAAAAGTCATAAATTTTTAACACATATTCATTTGTACTTGTTTGCAAAATAGTACTTGGAAACATCAAAATCGCACTTGCAAAAATAGGAGGAATTACCCCACTTAAGTTGATCTTAATAGGTATATAATTCATAATGCGTTTGTTTTGATTTTGCATGATTACTTTTCTTGAGTAAGAAATAGGAATTCTTCTTTCTCCAAGCTCTACTACTATAATAGCCCAAATAGTAAGTAAAATTACAACTAAAATGGCAATGATAGTCAAGAAATTCATCTCACCTGTATTTACCAAATTTACTGTTCCACTAATTGCACCTGGAATTGTAGAAACAATACCACCAAAGATGATTAAAGAAATACCATTTCCTATACCGCGTTGAGTGATTTGCTCACCTATCCACATCAAAAGCATGGTACCTGCAAGCATAGAAACAGCAGAAAGTGCGATAAAAGTATTCATATCAATCATAATGGCTGATTGACCTGCTTTTCCATGAAGACTTTGTAAGCCTATAGAAACGCCTATACTTTGTATCAAAGTGATAGCTATAGTAGCGTAACGGATAATTTGCATATATTTTTGCATACCATCGCGTTCTTTTTTCATTTTTCCTATATTAGGAAAAGTTGCCGCTAAAAGCTCCATAATAATCGAAGCAGTAATATAAGGCATAATGCCTAGGGAGATGATGCTAAGTCTTTCAGCAGCACCCCCACTAAACATATTAAACAAGCCTAATGCATTAGATGCATTAGAATCAAAAAATTCCTTGATAACACTGACATTAACCCCCGGAACTGGAACATAAGCTAATATTCTATAAGCGAATAAAAAAGCTAATGTTATGAGAATTTTATTTGTCAATGTTTTATTCATTATTTTTGTCCGCTAAAAGTAATCTTCTCGTCTTTAATTTTACTAGCAAGATCTTTAGCGCTTGCTCCAATAAGCTTAACTTTATTTACATTTTTTGAAAGCTTATGAATGCTATTGATTGTTTCAAATGTAATTTCGCTAAGCTCTTTGATTGCTGTGATTTTTTCAACATTAATCACATAAGGTTTTTCAAATTTAGAAGTAAAGCCTACCTTTGGTAAACGTCTTTGAAGTGGTTGTTGACCCCCTTCAAAACCTCTTTTTTCATTATAACCTTTTCTAGCAGTTTGGCCTTTTCCACCTTTAGTAGAAGTTTTACCCATACCACTACCTTGACCACGGCCTATTCTTTTGGTTTTATGTGTTGAACCTGGTGCTTTTGTTAAATTCATTGATTATCCTTTAAGCATTGTAAGTGCTTTGATAGTAGCACGCACAACATTTGCTGAATTATTTGAACCTAAAGACTTAGTTAAAATGTCTTTAATACCTGCAAGTTCCACGATAGGACGTGTTGAACCACCTGCTATAACCCCTGTACCTTCGCTTGCTGGTTTAAGTAAAATTCTACTTGCGTTGTATTTTACTTCTACATCATGAGGGATAGTTGAACCTTTTGTTTTAACTTCAACAATGTTTTTAAAAGCATCATCAACTGCTTTTCTGATAGCATCTGGAACTTCTTTAGCTTTTCCATAGCCCACACCAACTAAACCTTTTCTATTTCCAACGATAACTAAAGCAGTAAATCTAAATCTTCTACCACCTTTAACAACCTTAGTAACCCTGCCGATATCGACGATTACTTCTTCAAATTCTTCTCTATTATATTTTTCCATCGATCTTCCTTTTGGGTTATAGTTTGATTCCGTTTTCTCTTAGTGCTTCAGCTAATGCTGCAATAACACCATGGTATAAATAACCATTTCTATCAAACACTGCTTCTTCTATGTTTTTAGCTTTTAAAACTTTTGCAAATTCAGCTGCTATTTTTTTAGCACCTTCTTTATTTGCTTTAACACCAATTTTTCTTCCATCTACTGCTGCTAAAGTTACTGCTTTAACATCATCGATAGCTTGGATATATAAAGTTCTGTTTGATTTAAAAACAGAAACTCTTGGAAGAGCTTGTGTTCCTGAAATTTTTGCTCTAATTCTTTTTTTTCTTTTAATTCTTAAAGATATTTTTCTTTTTAATACATTTGCTCTCATATTCTATCCTTACTTCTTAGATGTCTTACCAGCTTTGCGGATAATACGCTCATCTGAATATTTAACACCTTTTCCTTTGTAAGGCTCAGGTGGTCTAAATTCACGAATTTGAGCAGCAACTTGACCTACCACTTGTTTATCACTACCTTTGATAATAACATTGTTTTTATCAACAGTAATTTCTATGCCTTCTGGAATAGCATAGTTGATAGGATGAGAAAAACCTAAAGCAAGTTCAAGAACTTTACCTTTTAACGCAGCTTTATAACCAACACCGTTGATTTCTAAAGTTTTGCTAAAACCATCAGTTAAACCGATGATGATGTTTTGAGCTAAAGCTCTATAAGTTCCCCAATAAGCTCTACTTTGTCTATCTTCACCTTTAGGAGAGAAAAGAATTTGTCCTTCTTTAATCTCAACATTAACATTTGCTTTTGTATCAAGCTCTTTTGCTAAATTTCCTTTTTTGAATTTTAGCAAGTTACCTTCTAATTTTACTTCTACTCCACTTGGAATAGCAACTGGTTGTTTACCTATACGAGACATTCACTTTTCCTTTTTACTTGTCTACGATATGACTACTTTATAAGAATGGATACCGAATACCATAAAAAGTAGAAACTCTTACCAAATGGTACATAAAACTTCGCCGCCAACGCCTGCTTTGTAAGCTTCGTCGTTAGCTAAAACACCTTTTGAAGTGCTTACTACGATAGTACCATAACCGTTTTTAAATCTTTTGATCTCATCTTTGCCTTTATAAACACGACGACCAGGTTTAGAAATACGCTTAACTTCGTTAATTACGCTTTTACCTTTTTCATCGTATTTTAAAACTACATTGATGAATTTCTTTTTATCCTCTTCAATAACATTAAAGCTTTCAATATAACCTTTAGCTTGGAAAATTCCAAGTAAAGCTTCGATAACTTTAGAATGCAAAAGTTGAGTAGTTTCTAATCTTCTCATCCCTGCATTTCTAATTCTTGTTAGTGAATCTGAAATTAAATCATTTATCATGGTTCTTTCCTCTTACCAACTTGCTTTTTTAAGACCAGGAATTAAACCTTCATTTGCCATTTTTCTTAAGCAAACTCTACAAATTCCAAAATCTCTATAAACTGAATGTGGTCTTCCACAAATTTGGCATCTAGTATACCCTCTAACGCTAAATTTAGGTTTGCGGGCAGCTTTTGCAATCATTGATTTTTTAGCCATATTACTTTCCTTTTGCAAATGGCACGCCAAATAATTCTAATAATTTTTGTGCCTCTTTATCTGATTTTGCTGTTGTAACGATAGAAATGTTCATACCATGAGTTCTTAAGATTTTATCATATTCAACTTCTGGGAACATTAACTGCTCATCTAAACCAAAGTTATAGTTTCCTCTTCCATCAAAACCATCTCTTGGAAGACCTCTAAAGTCTTTAACACGAGGAAGAGCTATAGTAATAAGCTTATCTAAGAAAGCATACATATTATCTTTTCTTAATGTTACCATTACACCTACTGGGAAGCCTTCTCTTACTTTAAAACCAGCAACTGATTTTTTAGCTTTTGTGATAACTGCTTTTTGTCCAGCGATCAATGAAATAGTATCTGCAACATTTTGTAATACTTTTTGATCTTTTGCTAATTCCCCAGCACCTACGCTGATTACAACTTTTTCAATAAAAGGAATAAGCATAGGATTTTTGATATCAAATTCTTTTACTAAAGCAGGTTTGATATTTTGAGTATATTTTTCTTTCAATCTCATCATCTTATTCTCCTGCCTTTGCTACATTTGAAATATCCATTGGCATTTCTTTATTGATAAAACCGCCATTTGGATTTTTATCACTTGGCTTAACAGCTTTTTTAGCGATTTTGCAACCCTCAACAATTACTTTATTTGTTTTAGGGAATACTGCTAAAACTTTACCTGTTTTACCTTTGTCATCGCCTGCGATAACTTTTACCATATCATTCTTTTTAATTTTTAATTTCATTACAACACCTCCGGTGCTAGTGAAACAATTTTCATAAAGCCACCATATCTTACTTCACGACCTACTGGTCCAAAAATACGCGTTCCGATAGGCTCTCTTTTAGCATCAAGAATAACTGCTGCATTTTCATCAAAACGAATTAAAGAACCATTGTCTCTATGAATTTCTTTTTTAGTTCTAACGATAACTGCTTTTACTACTTGACCTTTTTTAACTTTACCATTTGGTAGAGCTTTTTTTACAGACGCAACGATTACATCACCAACAGTAGCGTATCTTCTTTTACTACCACCTAAAACCTTAATACACATTAATTCTTTTGCACCGCTATTATCAGCAACTGCAAGCCTAGTAAAACTTTGAATCATTACTCAACTCCTGCTGATACTATAGTTTTTAAGCGAAATGATTTTCTCTTAGAAAGTGGTCTACATTCAATAGCAACTACAGTATTTCCCACTTTAAGTTCATTTCTTTCATCATGAATTAAATATTTTTTAAAGCGTTTTACGATTTTTCTGTATTTTGGGTGAACCACTTTTCTTTCAACCAAAATTGTTGCTGTTTTATCTCCAGCAATTTGAACAACAACGCCTTGAATTTCTCTTTTAAATGCCATTTTCTATCCTTATTTTAAAGCGCTAATTGCAGTATTGATTCTAGCGATGTCTTTTTTAACTTCGCTAATCTCTTTAGGATTAGTTAGCTGCATTGTTTTTAGCTTTTGTCTTAAAGTAAATAAAAGCACCTTTTTTTCTTTTAGCATTGTTGCAAGCTCACCTGCTGTTTTATCTTTAATCTCAGTATATTTCATTTTGGCTCTCTCTTGTAACAAACTTAGTTTTAAATGGCAATTTGTGCATCGCTAAAGTTAAAGCTTGTCTTGCCATTTCTTCATTAACCCCTGCCATTTCATAAATGATACGACCTGGTTTAATGTTCATTACCCATTCCTCAACTGCACCTTTACCTTTACCCATACGAGTTTCTAAAGGTTTTTTAGTTAGAGGTTTATCTGGGAAAACTCTAATCCAAGTTTTACCTTGTCTTTTTACAAAACGAGTTAAAGCAATACGAGCTGCTTCGATTTGACGTGAATTGATACGGCCAGCTTCAGTTGCTTTTAGGGCAAAATCACCAAAAGTAAATTCAGTCCCTCTGTTGGCATAACCTCTGTTACGCCCTTTCATCATTTTACGATATTTTGTTCTTTTTGGCATTAACATGATTATTTACCTCTTCTTGCTCTTCTAGTTTTTTTAGCTGGAGCGTTTTCTTCGGTTTTTTCAGGTTGAACACCCTTTTGTAAAACTTCACCTTTGAAGATCCATACTTTAATACCTATGTTTCCATAAGTAGTATGTGCTTCTGCAAAACCATAATCGATTTTTGCTCTTAAAGTGTGAAGTGGAACACGACCTTCTAAGTACCATTCAGTTCTTGCCATTTCAGCACCACCTAAACGGCCTGAAACTGAAACTTTAATCCCTTTAGCACCTGCTTTTTGCGCTCCTTGAATTACTTTTTTCATTGCTCTTCTAAAAGCAATTCTTTTTTCAAGTTGAGTAGCAACACTTTCAGCTGCAAGCTGAGCTGAAGCACCTGCTTTTCTTTCTTCTTTGATATTGATATTAACTTCTTTTTTGATTAAATCTTGAAGTTCTTTTCTTAAAATATCAACATCACTACCTTTTTTACCAATAATAATCCCTGGTCTTGCAGCTACAACAGTTACTCTTAATTTTTTCGCTGTTCTTTCTACAAGAATTTGGCTAATTCCTGCATAATAAAGTTTTCTTTTTAAGAAAGTTCTGATTTTATAATCTTCACCAATATTTTCTGCTAAATTAGCTTTTGTAGGAAACCATCTTGATTCCCAATTTCTATTAATTCCTAGTCTTAAACCAATCGGATTTACTTTTTGTCCCATATTAGCTTTCCTTTTTCACTGATGCTTTTTTAGCTTTTGTAGTTTTTTCAGCACTTGCTTCTACTTTACTAACTTCTACCAAAATGTGTGAAGTTGGCTTTCTAATACGACTAGCACTTCCTCTAGCTCTTGGTCTAAATCTTTTTAAAACCGCACCAGCATCAACACGACAACTTGAAACAACAACTTCATTTGCTTCAAATCCGCCATTTGCTACAGCACTTGAAATAGCATTTGCTATAAATTTAGCACCTTTATTTGGCATAAATTTCAAACTAGCTAATGCAAGCTCTGCATTCATACCTTGAACTTCTCTAGCAATCAATCTCGCTTTAGTTGGAGATAATCTTATGAATTTAATTAACGCTCTACTCATAAATCTCCCTTACTTACCTATTTTTTTCTGAACAGAGCCTTTGTGACCCTTAAATGTTCTAGTAGGTGCAAATTCACCTAATTTGTAACCGATATGATTTTCAGTAACATATACTGGGATAAAGCTTTTTCCATTATGAACATTAAAAGTTAAACCTATCATATCAGGTATAATAGTGCTGCGTCTTGACCAAGTTTTAATTGGCTTACCATCGTTAGCTTTTTTAGCAGCGATGACTTTTTTCATTACATGGTCATCAACAAAAGGACCTTTTTTTAGTGACCTAGCCATCTTACTTTCCTTTTCTTCTTGAAATTATTAGCTTATCGCTAGCTTTTTTACGGCGAGTTTTAGCACCTTTAGTTGGTTTACCCCATGGAGTAACTGGATGACGGCCTGAATTTTTCTTACCTTCACCCCCACCGTGCGGGTGATCAACTGGGTTCATCGCAGAACCTCTTGTTTGAGGACGAATACCTCTATGGCGATTTCTACCTGCTTTACCGATAGTCACGTTTGACCATTCTTCATTACCAACTTCACCGATACTTGCCATACATTCAGCTAAAACTTGTCTCATTTCACCACTTGCAAGTCTTAAGATAACGTATTTTTCTTCTTTACCCATTAATTGAGCATAAGCACCTGCTGAACGGATCATTTGACCGCCTTTACCTGGCTTTAACTCAATATTGTGTACGATAGTACCCACTGGGATGTTTCTTAATTTCATTGCATTACCTGGTTTAATGTCAAGTCCGCTTTCAGCAGCACAAACAACATCACCAACACTTAAACCTTTTGGTTGTAAGATGTATCTTTTTTCACCATCTCTATAAGAGATTAATGCAATACGACAATTTCTGTATGGATCGTACTCGATTGCTTCAACTTTACCTTCAATACCAAATTTTCTTCTTTTAAAATCTATAATTCTGTAAAGTTTTTTAGCACCTGCTTCTTTATGACGGCTTGTGATTCTACCATTATTGTTACGACCTGCATGAGCTGGAAGTTTTACAAGTAATGAACGTACACTAGCTTTCGCTGTGATATCATCAGAGCTTACACCTGTGATGTATCTTCTACTTGGAGTATATGGTTTATAAGTTTTAATTGCCATCTTATGCCTCCGAACTTTCTAAGCTCACACCCTCTGGTAGCTTAACATAGAATTTTTTAAAGCTATTTCTTTGACCTTCACGACCTCTAAAACGCTTTACTTTTCCATCCATTTTTAAAGAATTAATTCTTACTGGAGTTACACCAAAATATTCTCTTAAAACTTCTTTTAGACCATTTTTAGTCATTTTTGGAGAAGTTTGAATAACTACAACACCTTGCTCTTGAAGGTTTAAGCTTTTTTCAGTGTAAAGTATTGTTTTTATATCAGTAATATCTGCCATTTTAACCCTCTTTTACGATAGATTCAAGCGCTGCTTTTTCAATGATAACAGCATTAAATACAGATACTAAATAAGCATTTACTTCGCTAATATCAACTACATAGCAATTTGCTAAGTTTCTAAAAGCAAGAAGTGTTTTTTCATCTAGTAAATCTTTTACAATTAAAGCATCTTTTAAACCAAGCTTTTTAATAACTGCATTTGCATCTTTTGTTTTACCGCTTTCAATGCTTAAACTATCTACTGAGAATAATGCATTGTTTTGTGCTTTATCAGCCAATGCTCTTTCAAGCGCTAAGCGTTTTTGTTTTTTATTAATTTTTTGGAAATAGTTACGATTGTTTGTAGGACCAAATGCTACAGCACCACCAACCCAAACATTCGTTCTTGTTGAACCTGCTCTTGCACCACCACGACCTTTTTGTCTCCATGGTTTTTTACCACCACCGCTTACATCGCTTCTACCTTTAGTATGAGCTGTGTTTGCTCTAAGGCTAGCAAGATAAGATTTTACATATAAATAAAGGTTGTGAGGATTAACTTCTGCATATTTTGCTGGAAGATCGAGTTCACTAGCTTTTTCAAATTTATCATTTAAAACAGTTACTTTACTCATTTTGCAATCCTTATTTTACCCATAGCACCATTAAATCCTGGTACTGCACCTTTTACTACTAAGATGCCATTTTCTTCATCAAATGAAACTACTTCATTTTTAACAGTAACTTTTACATTACCATAATGACCTGCCATTTTCATACCTGGTTGAACACGACCTGGCCATTCGCGGTTACCGATTGATCCGTGACGTCTGTGGAATCTTGAACCGTGACTTGCAGGACCTCCGGCAAATCCGTGTCTTTTAACAACCCCACTATAACCTCTACCTTTAGAATTAAAGCTTACTTTTAAGATAGAAGCTTCTTTTAAAGGATTAAGATCAATATCGCCTGCTTCTGTGTTTGCTACTTCTAAAGAAGCAAATCTATTATATTCAGCTGAAAGATTGTATTTTTTTTGCTGACCTGCAATGCATTTATTATTTGCTTTGCCTTTTACATAAGCAACCAAAGCTTTTCCATTTTCTACTTCACATACTTTAGTTTGAACAAGTTTAAGTAAGGTTACAGGAATGCTTGGTGTGCTGATTGTTCTACTCATACCAATTTTTTCTACAATGTATTCCATATTCTATCCTTATTTACCCATAGCTCTTACTTCAACATTGACCTCTGGAGCCAAGTCAAGCTTAGTGAGTGAATCTACTGTATCTGGAGTAGCTGCTACAATATCAAGCATACGAGCATGAATTCTCATCTCAAATTGTTCGCGTGAATCTTTGTTGATGTGTGGAGATTTCAAAACTGTGTATCTTTTGATTTTTGTAGGCATTGGCACTGGACCTCTGATGTCAGCACCTGTTCTTTTAACAGCTTCTACAATTGCTGCAACTGTGCGATCTAGAACTCTGTGGTCATAAGCTTTTAGCTTAAGCCTGATTCTTTCCATATTTTTTCCTTTGTAAAGAACTCGTTAGACCCATAAGAATCTAACCACCATATAAAATGATGTTGAGATTATATAAAAACATACTTTGCTATGTCAAGAAATTTATACATTTTTTTTAATTATTTTCCTTTTTAAAAGGATAAAAATTAAATTTTATAAAATTTATCAGATTTTTTATGCATTAAGAAAATCTAAGAAAAAATATAGTATAATTTCAAAATCTAAAGGGGCATTAGCTCAGTTGGGAGAGCACAACGCTGGCAGCGTTGGGGTCAGCGGTTCGAACCCGCTATGCTCCACCATTAATTACAAAGAAATTTATGAAATCACTACAATTTTTTTACGATAATTACCCAAAATTTCAAAAATTTGATGAAAGAAAAATTCAAATCCAAACCCATAAAAACATCATCATAAAAGGTGGTTTTGCAAGCGGTAAGAAAAATTTGATTTTAAATTTTTTATCTTTGTATAAAGCAGAAAATATACTTTTTATTGATTGTGATGATTTAAAATTTCAAGCAAGCGCTTTGGTGAATTTAAATTCGTTTTTAACTTATAATCCACAAATTAAATTTCTAGCTTTGTGTAATTTTGCTCATGATTTTGACTTTGCTAGTTTAAAACATCTTAATTTACAAATCATAATAAGTGTTTGCGATAGTAATTTTTGCTTAGATCAGTTTGAAGAACTTCATTTAGACTATTTAGATTTTGAAGAATTTTTAAGCTTAAATAAAAAATATGCTGATACCAAAACCATGGTAAGTTATTTTTTACACACAGGGCGCAATGTGACTTTAAATCACAACTTTAACACAAACTCATCGTACTTAAAAAGCTTTTATACCCCATTAGAGCTTACCATACTCAAACAAATTGCCTTAGAACTTGGGAATGAATTTAGCGTTAATGAGTTATTAAAAACTCTAAAAAATAGTATAAAAATTTCCAAAGATACCTTATATAAAAGCATAGAAAAACTAGAATCAAACTACACTTTGTATTTTGTAAAAAATCTTGAAAAAAATTTAAAAAAAGTATATTTTTGGGACTTTTCATTAAAAAATTCTCTAAGCATACAAAAAGACTTTAGTGCTTTGTTTGAAAATTTGATTTTAAGCGAGTTGTTTAAATTTAAACGAGAAATTTTTTATACTAAACATTTTGATTTTTACTTACCAAGTCTTAAAAATGCATTTTTATGCTCACCCTTTAAAGATAAAGATTTACTTAGCTTAAAAGTCAAAAAAATCCTTAGTAAAAACCAACTTGCGCTTTCGACTATTTATATCATCACACTTTCACAAAGAGATGAGTTTTTCATAGAAGGGGTGCGTGTGATGATTTTACCTTTTGATGAGTGGGCCTTGGGTAATTAATCTAACTCATCAAGATTATGTTGCTCGATGATAGATAAAATAAGCTTAGTGTAATTACTTTTAATCTCTGAATATTTTTCTAAATGACTTGCTGCTTCTTTACCATCAAGTTTTTTATTTTCACTTATAGTATCCCACCGCCAAGCTCTAAATTCTTTATAAGCATCGTGGCGATTTAAATTAAGCAAATACGAATCCACACTTTCTTGCAAACTATCAAATATACGAATTTTGTGAGTTTTACCCTCGCCTCTTTCTTTTGGAATTAAACCTTTTTCACCCCAAGTCCATTCTCCAAATAAATTATTTGCCTCTTTAGCAAAACGACTTGTACCAGTTGCACTTTCAATAATAGCTTGAGCTATAGCTAAAGACTTTGGCACCTTTTGGATACGCATTTGGTATTCTTTATGATCGTATAAATTTTTAACACGGTATTTTTCTTTTAAAGACCATAGTTTTTGCACAGCATTAGTGTTTAGCTTTCTAAAATTATTCTTTATAGCTTCTTTAAAGAAAAATTCTATAAATTCTTTTTCCTTTTCTATCTCTTTAAAAGAAACATCTAATAAAGCATTGATTTTTTTGATAAAAACTTCACGCTTTTCTTTTATACTTAAAGCATAATATTGCTCATCAAAACCTGCTATAAATTCAGCTTTTAAAAATAAAACACAACTAAGTAAAATTATAATCAGCTTCAAAACAGCACTTTACCTTTCCTCTAAAAAATATTTGATCCTCTTCTAATCTAAAATGCAAGCTTTCATTGCTTTTTGGCTTTACCAAAATATCATCTTTTACTTTTTGATTTAAATACGCCAAGTAAAAACAAGCCCCCATGCCCGTACCACAAGCTAAAGTCTCATCTTCCACCCCACGTTCATAAGTTCTAACTCTTATAAACTCATCATCTTCCACTTTAGCAAAATTAACATTTGCATTATATTTTTTACGCACTTCTTTGCATAAATTTATATCAAATTCATTTAAATCATCAACAAAGGTTACTGCGTGTGGAACTCCAGTATTACAGCCTTGCCAAATTCTACCCTTATATTCAAAGGCTTCTTTGATATCCTTTACCCCACTAAGCTTGATTTCAACCATATCATCATCAACAAAAGATTTTATAAGTCCTGCACCGGTTAAGAAATTTAAATATTGAGATTTTTTTAAATAATGATGAGCAAAATGTGCTGCTGCACGCGAGCCATTACCACACATACTTGCTTTACTCCCATCACAATTATAAAATTCCCATTCAAAATCATATCTATCATGAGGCACTACCACTATAAGTCCATCAGCGCCTATGCCCTCATAACGATTGCAAAGAATTCTAGCTAATTCACTGCGATCTTTCTTTTCGCTATCTGCAAACACCACAAAATCATTCCCGCTAGCACAGTACTTATAAAATTTCATTTTTCAACCTTTAAAGTGTGTTTTAAAAAATTTAGCACATTTTTCTCAAAATTTTCATAACCTGAAGTATTTTTTATCACAAAATCTGCTTTTTTTAGTTTTTCTTCTATATCAAGTTGTAAATTAATTCTTTTTAAAGCTTCATTTTCATCTAAATTATCTCTTTGCATTAGTCTTTGAAGTAGAAGTTCTTTTGGAGTATAAATCAATATACTTTTTCCTAAATTTTGATAGTGATTGTTTTCAAAAAATAAAGGCAGTTCTATAAAAAAAGCCTTGTTGTTTTTATCTAAAATTTGAGCTTTTTGTAAAATAGCTTCTTTGATTTTAGGATGTAAAAAATCTTCTAACTTTTTTTTGGCATTTAAGTCATTAAATACAATAGTGCCAAGTTTTTTTCTATCTATTTTTCCTGCTATGATTAAATCATCATTGTTAAAAAGCTTAGCTATAAAATTTGCATTTTCATTTAAAAGCTCATGAGCTATCACATCTGCGCTTAAAGTATCAAAACCCAAATTTTGAACTATTTTTATAAAGCTTGACTTTCCACCCGCTATACTTGAAGTTACAAAATAAGCATTTTGCATAATTTAGCCTTAAAACATTTTTAGTTAAAATACCTTTTAAATTCTTAAAGGAAGATAAATGAATATAAGCTATGAAGATGCGGGCGTAAGTATAGATAATGGCAATGCTTTTGTAGAAGCAATCAAGCCTTTAGTAAAAGAAACTTTTAATGAAAATGTTTTAGGTGGCATAGGCTCTTTTTCGGGTGCTTTTGCTATGCCAAGTGGTTTTAAAAATCCTGTTATGCTAGCAGCAACTGATGGAGTGGGTACGAAGTTGCGTCTTGCTATTGATAGTCAAAAATTTAACACCATAGGCGAGGACTTAGTAGCAATGTGCGTGAATGATTTAATTTGTAATTTTGCTACGCCTTTGT
Organism: Campylobacter sp. FU_497; assembly: GCF_025772425.1. Taxonomy (NCBI): domain Bacteria; kingdom Pseudomonadati; phylum Campylobacterota; class Epsilonproteobacteria; order Campylobacterales; family Campylobacteraceae; genus Campylobacter; species Campylobacter sp. FU_497. Next base: position 33,438 of record NZ_JAKMSC010000006.1, read on the forward strand.
TTTTTCTAGACTATTATGCAACTGCAAAGCTAGATGTAGAAGTAGCTAAAAAGGTTGTAGCAGGGATTGCTAATGGTTGTAAAAAAGCAAATTGTGCCTTAATAGGTGGAGAAACTGCTGAAATGCCTGGAATGTATCATAGTAATGATTTTGACTTAGCAGGTTTTTCAGTAGGTATGGCTGAAAAAGATGAGATAGATAGAAGAAATTTTGTAAAAAATGGAGATATTTTGCTAGCTCTACCTAGTAGTGGGCTTCATTCTAATGGATATTCTTTAGCTAGAAAAGTATTATTTGAAGCACAAAAGCTTAAGTTTGATGATAAAATAGATGGTAAAAATTTAATCGATATATTGCTTGAACCTACAAGAATTTATGTAAAAGACTTTTTAAAATTAAAACCATTCATTAATGCACTAGCTCATATAACAGGTGGTGGTTTAGTAGAAAATTTACCTAGAGTTTTCCCAAGAGGAATAGGTGCAATCATCAGAAAACATCATCTAAAAACTCCTGAAATTTTTTATCAAATAGGCCAAAGCGTAGAAGAAGTTGAAATGTATAGAAGCTTTAACATGGGTGTGGGCTTAGTTATGGTGGTAGATCCATCTAATGTAGGAAAAGTTTTAGAAAGTTCAGATGCTTATGTAATAGGCGAAGTTGTGCTAAATGAAGGGGTTGTTTTAGAGTAATTAACTCCCTAGAGTTTGCTAATAAATCACATTGAGCTTAAAAATAAGCTTAATGTGATAGAGTTTACTTAATAAGGAGTTTATTGTTTTTAAATTATTTATAATACTAAAAACTTTATAGTTTTTATATTCACTAAACACATTCTTAACTTTATTGTGCTAATTGTGCTTTTTCTTTAAATTTTGTTTTGTCGTTTTATAATCTGTTTTAAGCAAACTCTAGGCAATTAAACTTAACTAAGCCTTATTGTAGGCTTAGTTAATCATTATTAAAATATAAAGTCAAACTGTAAAAATCCCGTATGCGAATGAGAATTATTTGCAAAAGTTCCATTATAATTAAATGACATTTCTAAATCTTCTGCCAAAGAAAAAATCAAAGATGCACTTGCATATTGATAAGTTCTTGGCAAATCTAAAGTTTCACTTGCTTTTAAGTTTGCAAAATTTACTCTTGATTCTACTTCAGGATTAAAATTAATTCTTGCACCTGCTTCAAATGAAGTGCTAATTTGTGGATGCCATTTATTAAGCCATTTAAGAGACGCTGTACTTGAAAAGAGATTTAATTCACTCTTATAATATCTTTCATGATTTAATGCTCCATCTCCATGCATGCTGAAAGCTTTTGTAAAACCGCCTTCATAGTTTAAAGATACCTCAGGAGTAATTATATTATCTACCCCATCTAAATAAAAATTCATACCAGTTCCAATACTTGCTCCATAACCATAGGTATCTGTATTACCATTAGCCTCTCTTTTTCCTTTATCAACAAATTTTTGCACATCATTTTTGGTATATGCTGCTTTGGTATGGAATTTAAAAAAGGCTTCTTTTATCTCATCTTCTAATAAAATATTAGAATACTTCAAACCAGCATACACTGTTTGCATTTTTAAAGAGAAATAATCTTTAGTATCCATATTAGCCTCTTCGGTTCCTACATAAGCTCCTAGCATACCTATATCTTTTAAAGTATGAAAGCCAGCCACTACACCTTTAGTATTTCCTTTAGAATAATCATTTGTTCCTAAAAGCTTAATGCTATTAGATGAAAAATAAGGCAATACAAAACCATGATAATGCTCATCTGTATCAAAACCTACTAAGTCTTTATTTGTTTTATGATTATTGTGTATTCTTGCATGTTTGTAAGCCATTCTTGATGCATCATCTAAAACAGTATCAAGGAAGAATGATCTCATCATATAAGTATTAATCAAAGTTTGAGCCATAACAGAACCCACACCAGCACTTACATCTGCTAAGGTTTTATATTGTCCTGTTATAGGATCATATACTAGATTTAATAAATCATTGTTTGAACCAACATTACCTACTCCTATGTTACCACCACTACCAGTATTATTAACTATATTGTCAGGATTAATAGGTTTACTTGCATCAAAATTTGGATCTGAAGTATCTACTGTGATATTATCTATATTTGTAGAACCACTACCACTACCGCCTACATTAATAGCTCCATCAAAGCTACCATCTTCATTTGGTTTTACTATCCAATCTCCTACATTTACATTACCATTACCATTATTAGTAATGTGATTACCATCTTTATCAGGTTTAACTGTACCTTGGTTATCTATATTAACATCATTATTACCATTATTAACTATACCACCGCCGATATTACCATTAGAACCATTTGAGATAGAAGTGTTACCACCGTTTTCTCCTACAGTGATAGAGCCACCTAAATCTCCATCGTTTTTGATATCTAAATCACCATTATTATTCTCAATAGAACCTGTGATAGAACCACTATTATTAATTGAGCCTAAATTACCATTGTTTATAATATTTCCACCTATACTACCATGACCGCTATTGATAATCTTATCTACAGAAGAATCTTTACCTATAGATACATCCCCTGTAATTTTTCCATAATCACCATTAATGATATTACCTACTTTCGATCCATTATCAACGCTAACATCACTGCTAATAAGCCCATTACCAGAATTAGAAATATTAGTAACTTCGCTACTATGATCAACTTTAATACCACCAGTAATCTCTCCTTGCCCAGCATTGATGATGCTTCCAACTATACTCCCATTATCAACGCTAACATCTCCTGAAATTTTACCGGTAGAAACTCCATTATTATAAAAAGAACTTGCCAAAGCACTATTGATAATATTCTCAACTTTAGATTGATTATCTACTTTTACACTACCGCTAATCTCTCCACTTCCAGCATTGATGATACTATCTATCTGTCCTTTATTATTAACCTCTATAGAACCCTCTATTTCACCATTATCTTGATTTATTATACCACCTACTATAGAAGAGCCTTCTCCATCCACTTTTATAGTCCCGGCAATCTTAGCATTATCTTTATTTAAAATACCAGTTACCACACCACCGCTATTAATTAAAACAGATCCTTTTATTTGAGCTTTATCGGCATTTACAATACCAAATCCATTCTCACCACCTGAGATCATACCTTTATCTTTAACTTCTATGGTTCCCTTTAAAACAGATCCTCTGCTTAAATAAATTCCAGCAATTCCACCATGTACTGCAGAATTTTCTCCAGCTATAGTTGTGTTTTTATTTAAAATTGCGTTATCAAAATACATCCCATAATCACCACCATATATCTTTCCACCATTTTGTATAGATATATCACTTGTAGTAGAATATTCACTAAATAAAATACCACTTTCTCCTCCATAAATGCTAGCTTTATCAATATATAAATCCCCTAATGTTTGCCATTGACTTATATTTATACCATCTCTTTTAGCTTTTATTATTCCACCATCTTTTATATTTAATGTTTCAAATTTACCATGAGATACAGATATACCATCATAATTTGACTCTATAGTGCCTGTATTAGTAATATTTTTAATCGTGCCACCACCTTCTAGCTTAATAGCCGCACTCCCACTGTTAGCTCCTGCAGAAATTATAGTACCAGAGTTAACTATAGTACCAATACTTCCTCCTCTAACAAAAATAGCACCATAACCGTCAGCTTTAATAGTTCCGCTATTTTCTAATTTTTCTACTGTAGAGTAATTAAAATAAATAGCCTCAGTTTTTGCATCTATAGAACCCGTATTTTTAAAATTAGTTATAGTATTCCCTGTTGCAATATTAATGCCTTTTCCGCCTGAAGACTTAATGGTTCCGCTATTAGTAAAATTATTTATAGTGGTATTACCCAAATATATTACTTCACCTTTGCCTGATTGTATTAAACCTGAGTTGTTAAAATTTTCAATTGTTGATTTGCTGCTACTATTACCCCAAACAGTGATAGCAAATCTATTATTTCCATCACCTATTGTTCCACTATTGGTAAAATCTTTAATACTAGCACCATTTTGATTGTTTTGTCCTATATTAATTGCAGCACCGCTATTATTAGTTCCGCCATTAATACTACCCGCATTATTGATAGTTACATTAGTAGCACCACTATTTACATTGATAGCGTTGCCACTATTTGCATTGATGCTACCATCACTTGTGATAGTTAATGAGTTATTTTCACTTCCATTTATATTAACAGTGCCTGTTTGTTCATCATTTATAGTACAACTACCACTAGTACAGCCACCACCACTAATATTTTTTGAATTTTTTACTTCTTTGGTTTTAGTGTTTTTAATACTACTATTAGAATTTTGATCATTTATAGTTACTATACTAGCATTAGCACAGGTTGCCAAAAAAGATATAGTCGCTAAAGATAAGAAAGTTTTTTTAACAAAAGAAAGATTATTGTTTGAATAAGATGATTTTAAAGTGGGATTGTTTTCACATCCCCCCCCCATAAATAAGACATTAAAACTCCTTGATTTATTAAAATTTTTTGTAATGATAAAAAATAATTATTAATATTTTTTAAATATGCTAGTGCTTATGTTAATTATTTGTGTAAATTAGGATATTTTTATTGTTGTTATTCTTAAGATAATTTAGCTTTGATTAAAAAAAGCCTCTTAAAAATAAGAGACTTTTTTCTTATTTTATAGGATGAAGTTCATTTGCATAAAAGCTTACTGAATTCACACCTTCTTTGATAGCCCATTCATAAGCTTTTACTACAAATTCCCAGTTAATGTGTGCGTAGAATTTTTCTAAATACGCAGGGCGTGCATTACGGTGATCTACATAGTAAGCATGCTCCCACACATCAACTACTAAAAGTGGAACTTTACCTTCAGTGATAGGTGTAGCAGCATTGCTTGTAGCTACTAATTCTAATTTTTGATTTTGAGTGTTATAAACTAGCCAAAACCAACCAGAACCAAATACTCCTGTAGCTCCTTTGATGAATTCTTCTTTTAAATTTTCCATAGAACCAAAGTCTTTTTCAATCGCTGCTTTAAACTCATCACTTAAAGAACAGCCACAGCCACAGCATGTTTTTGGCTTAATGCAGTCAAAATAAAAGTCATGATTATACACTTGAGCAGCGTTGTTAAAAATTCCACCATTTGAATTTTGTATGATATAAACTAAATCTTTTCCTGCAAATTTAGTATCTTTAATAAGATTGTTTAGGTTATTTACATAAGTTTGATGGTGTTTGCCATGATGAAATGCAAAAGTTTCTGCACTCAAAAAGTCTCCAAAAGCGTCTGCTTCATAAGGTAGTTTTCTTAATTCAAACATGTTGTTCTCCTTTTTTAAATTTTATAACATTCTAACATAGTTAAATTAAAAAAGACTAAATGAGTCTTTATTTTTCAAAAAGTATTACTTTGCCTTGCTCTAAGCTTTTTATCACATTGATAATGCGTTGATTTTTACTACCTTTAAATTTTAAAGATAAGTCTTTTTGCTCTAAAATAAACTTCCCATCTATCAAAACATCAGCTAAGATAAGCAATTCTTTCATAGCTTGTTCTTGCAATAGCTCTTCATAAGTAAAACCTGTATATATAGTAAGATCAAGCCCTAAAGCCTTAATGTGTTTTGCTAGAATACTTAAATTTTTTGCTTGCATAAAAGGCTCCCCGCCACTAAAAGTAACACCTTGGAGCAAAGGATTTTTACAAATATCATCATACAAACTTGCTAAATCTTGCAAATATCCTTTGTTAAAATCATGTGTTTGTGGATTATGACAACCTTTGCAATGATGAGGGCAGCCTTGAGTAAAAATCACATAACGCAAACCATAGCCATCGACTATGGATTCTTTTATGACACCGGCTAATCTAAGAAAAATCGTGTTTAATTCTTGCATGAACTTCAGCTTTTTTAGCGTCATTAAAACGATCAAGCGTTCCTACTAAATAGCCTGTGATTCTTCTTATGCGTTCAAATTTAATATCATCTTCTTTTCTATGGCACTTTGGACAAAACTCATCTATCACACCACTATAACCACACACTGGATCCCTATCTAGTGGGAAATTAATCGAGCCATAGCCTATATTGCTTTCTTTCATACATTTTATAATGCGTTCAAAACTTTCTAAATTTTTACTCACATCGCCGTTTAATTCTACATAAGTAATATGCCCGCCATTATTTAACTCATGATATGGGGCTTCTATTTGAATTTTTTCATAGATACTGATGGGAAAATCCACAGGAATATGAAAAGAATTAGTGTAAAAATCTTTATCGGTTATGCCTTTTAAAACGCCGTATTTTTTTTGATCTAGTTTTAAAAATCTTCCACTTAAACCCTCAGCTGGAGTAGCTATGAGTGAAAAATTAAGCTTATCTTTGAGTGCTTTTTCATCGACAAATTCACGCATAAAACGCACTATTTGTAAGCCAAGCTCCCTTGCTTCTTGACTTTGTCCATGATGAGAACCTACTAAAGCTATTAAACTCTCACAAAGTCCTATATAACCTATAGCCAAAGTCCCATGTGCTATGATTTTTTCTACGCTATCATTTTCTTTTAAAGTATCTGAATCTATCCAAATCCCCTCGCCCATTAAAAATGGGAAATTTTTAACCTTTTTTAGACTTTGAATTTTATATCTATGAAGTAATTGCTCATACACAAGCTCTAATTTTTCTTTTAAAAGTGAGTAAAAAAGCTCTAAATTTCCTTTGGCTTCTATGGCTAAACGCACAAGGTTTATACTTGTAAAGCTTAAATTTCCCCTACCACTTGTGATTTCTTTGCTCTCATCATAAACATTTGCCATAACCCTAGTTCTACAACCCATATAAGCTACTTCGCTGTTATAATCATCCTTTTTATAATATTTTGCATTAAAACTTGCATCTAAAAAGCTAAAATTTGGAAAAAGTCTTTTAGAAGTACATTCTATGGCAAGTTTAAAAAGCTTATAGTTTGGGTCTTTTTCATTATAATTAACACCCTCTTTTACTTTAAAAATTTGCACAGGGAAAATTGGTGTTTCGCCATTTCCTAAGCCTTTCATCGTGGCTTTGAGTAAATTTTCTATTACCATTTGCCCTTCAAAGGATATATCGGTGCCATAATTTAGCGTGCTAAAAGGCACTTGGGCTCCTGCTCTTGAGTTCATGGTATTAAGATTATGCACCAAAGCTTCCATAGCTTGAAAAGTCGCATCTTGGGTTTGCTTTAATGCTCTTTTATAAGCATAAGCATTTGCTTGTTTTAAAAAATTCTCATCACTATTTAAATCAAGCCTTAAAAGCTCTTTGAAGCATTCTTTTTCGCTTGAAACTTGAAATTTTGTGTTATCAAAGCAACTCTCATCTAAACTTTGTTCTAATTTTATTTCAAAAAAAGCATTTATAGCCTTTTTATACTCTTTTTGAAAAGTCTTTGCCACACCCTTTGCCATAGCAAAATCAAAATTTGGTATAGATTGACCCCCATGCATTTCATTTTGATTAGCCTGCAAGGCAATGCAAGCTAAAGAAGCATAAGATCTGATATCATTTGGCTCACGCAAACTTCCATGCCCTGTACTAAAACCATTTTCAAAAAGCTTTAACAAGTCTATTTGACAACAAGTTTGTGTTAGCATATAAAAGTCTTTATCATGTATGTGTATATCGCCGTTTTTGTGTGCATTTGCGATATGTTTTGGCAAAATACACTCATCTACATAGTATTTTGCGCCTTCTGAGCCATATTTTAACATCATTCCCATAGCGCTATCTGAATTAATATTTGCATTTTCTCTTTTTAAATCAGCTTCTTTAGAATCTTTAAAAGTTAAATCATCATACAAACTAAGTAAATCATAACTACCATTACGAATTTGTGTTCTTTTTTGACGGTATAAAATATAAGATTTTGCGGTATTGACTAAGGCATTTTTGATTAAAACTTCTTCGACTTTATCTTGAATTTGCTCTACTTGTGTGTGTTTTTCATCAAGTAAAGCTACAACCTCATCACAAAGCTTATCTAAAAAATCTTTATTTAATTTTTCATCTGTGGAGTTTATATTAGCTTTAAAAATAGCATTTTTGATTTTAAAAATATCAAATGCAACTTGGCTCTTATCTCTTTTTATAATAAATTTTATTTTCATGGAAATTTTCCTAAAAAATAATCTCTAAATACTGAAAAACAGCACTTTGAAAAGATAAGTTTAGTACAAAAAGTTGATGAGAAACTTAAAAAGATAAAAGAAAAATTCACACAAAAAATGTGCGAATTTTGTTTATTCTAGCTCTATACCTTTTACGGTATAAATTTTATCAAGACCGCGATTTCCAAACATTTTTTGAGTATTGCAATCTTTTTGAATATTCCATTCATCTAGCTCGTGATGAAAATTTTTACAATTATGGAAAAGATAGGCCATGGTAATTACATTTTGCACATCCCAATTTGCAACACTATGCTCATACGCATGACAGTTTTCAAAACAATGAGCCATTCTAGTAGCATTTGAAGTCTTCCAATGCAACAAAGAGTGGTTAAATTTAGTACAATTAAAAAACATATAAGACATATCTTTTAGACTTTGTGTGTTCCATTTTGATAAGTCTTGATTGAAATTTTTGCAATTAAAAAACATACTTGCCATATTTTCAACCTTAGAAACATTCCAACGCGACAAATCTGCATTAAAACTTTCACAACAATAAAACATATAAGACATATCTTTAGCATTTGATACATCCCAACGCTCAATACCTAAAAAATCTAGTCTTTTAGAATAATAAAACACATAAGAAAAATCATCAATCAAAGATACATCTATATCTCTTAAAGAAATTCTTTCATTGTGCACCAAATTCATTAACTCGTTTTTGTTTTTAGGTCTATACATTTTGTCCTCCTTTTTGTACATTTTAAAAAACAATTGTGAAGTCAATGTAAATTTAAAAAATAATTAATGAAAATTTTGAGAATATTAATAGCTATTAATTTAAAAATAACTTAATTTAAATAAAAGAAAATAAATAAAAAATATTTATTTAAAATAATGTAACTTTTTGTAAAAAATGACAATGATTATCAAAAAAAGTGAATATAAAATAAGAAGTGGTGACCCATACGAGACTCGAACTCGTGTTACCGCCGTGAAAGGGCGATGTCCTAACCGCTAGACGAATGGGCCAAATTGCAGTTTAAAGATGAAATTATAACAATTTTTACTTAATAATTATTTAAGGCATTAAAAAATACCTTAAATATCTATTTCTATTCCTACAGGAGCATGATCTGAACCAAAAATATCGTCTCTTATGAAGGCATTTTTAAGCTTATCTTTCAAGCCATTAGAAATGAAAAAATAATCAATCCTCCAGCCTACATTTCTTTCTCTTGCTTTCATTCTATAACTCCACCACGAATACTTTTCTTTAACATCGCCATTTATATGTCTAAAAGTATCTATAAAACCTAATTTTAATAAATCATCTATCCAAGCACGCTCAATCGGTAAAAAACCTGAAGTTTTTTCATTAGCTTTTGGGTGGGTTAAGTCTATCTCACGGTGAGCAGTATTTACATCTCCGCAGATGATGATTTCTTTACCTTCTTTTAAAAGTTTATCTAAATACACTAAAAAATCATTGTAAAATTTCATTTTAAAGTTCAAACGCTCTTCATCTTTTTGACCATTTGGAAAGTAGATATTAAACAAAACTACATTTTTAAAGCTATGCTCTAAAACCCTGCCTTCATCATCATCAAAAAACTCACATTTTTTTACCTCACAATCAAAATTACATAAACTCATTACACCTGAATACCCTGCTCTTTTAGCGCTATTTGAATACATATGTTTAAAAGGATACTCATAAATTCTTTTTGGAAATTTATCCTCGTGTGCTTTGATTTCTTGAAAACCTATAAAATCAATTTCTTCTTTTTCAATCCAATCAAGTGCATTTTTATCACAAATTGCCCTTAGGCCATTTACATTCCATGATAATAATTTCATAAAATCCCTTTACTAATCTTCTTTTGTTGCTATTTTATATGCGATTTATTAATTTTATTCAAATAGACTAAGTATTTATTTTATTCTAAAGGAAAAAAATGCACCTAAAGCTTTCATGGACAAAATTTACCCTGCTTAATACGATTTTTATCATGGCGTTTAATTTTCCATTATTTGAGTTTGTATATGAAAAGATAGATCAAAATATTATGCTTTTTAGTGTGTTTTTTGGAATTTATTTTTTCTTGGTTTTGGGCGTTTTATCTTTGGTGTATTTTCCCTACATTAGCAAAATTTTAAGCATTTTTTTACTTAGCACTTGTGCTATTTGTAGTTATTTTGTTAGTAATTATGGGGTTTTAATCGATGATCATATGATACAAAATGTTGTTGAAACAGATAATAGGGAATTTTTTTCTTATTTTAATTTTTCCTTTGCTTTGTATATTTTAGCCTTTGTGATTTTTCCTAGTTTACTTGTGATTTTTACTAAGATTGATTATCAAAGATATTTTTTCAAAAAAAGTATATTGTTTTTGACTTCTTTGGTATTTTGCTTTGCTTTAGTAGCTCTTAGCTCAAAAACACTTTTGCCTTTTTTAAGATCACACAATATCGTTAGAATGTATAATCTACCTTTTTACCCAATATACTCAAGCATAGAATTTACAAAGAAAAAACTAGCAGGCAAAAAAGAACTAACTATCATTTCAAATGATGCGAGTTTAAAAGATACTAATACAACTAAACTTATGATTTTAGTCATAGGTGAAACTGCTAGAGCGAGTAATTATTCTTTAGGTACTTATAAGATCAATGATACGAATTTTTATACTAAAAATGAGCCAAATTTAGTGTATTTTAGCGGTGTAAGCTCTTGTGGGACTGCTACTGCAAGAAGTTTGCCTTGTATGTTTTCAAGACACAAAAGAGTAAATTTTGAAGATGGATTATATGAAGAAAATGTTTTAGATGTCTTACAAAAGGTTGGGGTACAAAGTATTTGGTTTGGTAATAACTCAGGAGGTTGTAAAGGAAATTGTGATCGTATAAAACATAGGCTAATTCTAAAAGATTATGATGAGAGTTTACTTGAACTTGTAAAACAAGAGCTTGAAAATATAAATTCAAACAAAATTATCGTTGTGCATTTACAAGGCTCACATGGACCAACTTACTATAAACGCTATCCAAATGCATTTAAAAAATTTATGCCAACATGTGATACAAACGAGCTTAACACCTGCTCACACGAACAAATCATAAACACCTATGATAATACTTTACTTTATACAGACTTTATTATAAAAAGCCTTATAGATATGCTTAAGCAAAATCCTACCAAAGAAGCTTCTTTGCTTTATTTATCAGATCATGGAGAAAGTTTAGGTGAAAATGGAATTTATCTTCATGGTATGCCTTATTTAATAGCACCAAAAGATCAAAAACACATACCGATGATATTTTGGAGTAAAGATAATAAATTAAGCCAAGATTTACAAAGCAAAAAAAACTATAAACTTTCTCAAGATAATCTTTTTTCAAGTTTGCTCGGGTATTTTGGTGTAAATAGCAAAGAATATGAAGCAAATTATGATATATTTAGCAAAAATTTAAAGGAAAATCCTTAATGAAGCCAAAATATTCTTTATTTAAAAATGCAAGCTATGCCTTTAGTGGAATTAAATTTTTACTCCAAGATGAAATGGCTTTTAGGATAGAATTTACCATTATTTTACCTTTGATTGTTGCAAGCTTATTTTTACCTGTGAGTTTTTTAGAGCATTTTGTGCTTGTATTTGTTTTGGTGCTAATTTTGATCGTAGAAACGCTAAATTCTGCTATAGAAGCTTGCGTGGATCTTTGTACGAGCGAATTTCACATCTTAGCTAAAAAAGCAAAAGATTGTGCGAGTGCTGGGGTGTTTTTTAGCGTGGTTTTAGCTATAATTACTTGGAGTTTTATTCTTTTTGATTTGGTTAGAGAATGGATGATAAAGTAAAAACACTATGCGCGAAAATATTTGGTAAAAAACGCTTTGAAATTTTAGAATTTTTAGCCCTTCATGCTGATGATGATGGCTTTGTCTTTGCAAACATAGAAGAACTTTCTAAAAGGTTAAATATCAGCAAACCTACCATCATTTCTACTTTTAAATTTTTAGAAGAAAAAGCTGTACTTGAAAAACTCAAAAACGGCTTATATAAACTCAAATAGGAGATAAAATGACACTTAAAAACCCTTTGGATATGCATTTGCATTTACGCGATGAAAGCATGCTTGAACTTGTAGCTCCATTTAGTGCAAAAGACTTTAAAGCAGGGGTTATCATGCCAAATTTAATCACCCCGCTTACTGAAACAACTGCACTCAAAGCTTACAAGGAACGCATTTTAAAAGCATGTAAAAATGAAGATTTTACGCCTTTGATGACTTTATTTTTTAAAGACTATGATGAGCAATTTTTAGAAAAAGCCAAAGATGAGCTTTTTGCTATCAAGCTTTATCCTGCAGGTATCACTACTAACTCAGATAATGGAATTTCAAGCTTTGATATAGAAAAGTTAAAACCTACACTAAATGCTATGAGTGAGCTTGGACTGCCTTTACTTGTACATGGAGAAACAAATGATTTTGTAATGGATAGAGAAGCAAATTTTGCTAAAATCTATGAAAAATTAGCTAAAAACTTTCCAAAATTAAAAATCATAATGGAGCATATCACCACTAAGGTTTTGTGTGATTTATTAAAAGATTATGAAAATTTATACGCAACTATCACTTTACACCATTTAATGATAACCCTTGATGATGTAGTGGGTGGTAAGATGGATCCGCATTTATTTTGCAAACCTATTGCAAAACGCTATGAAGACAAAGACGCTTTATGTGAGCTTGCTTTTAGTGGTTATGAAAAGGCTATGTTTGGAAGCGATAGCGCACCTCATCCATTACACACTAAAGAATGCTGTGGGTGTGCAGCTGGCGTATTTAGTGCGCCGGTGATTTTACCTGTGTTAACTGAACTTTTTGAAAAACATTCAAATGAAACAAATTTACAAAAATTTATTTCAGATAATGCTTGTAAAATCCATAATCTTAAATTTGAAAAAGATAAAATCATCACTTTAGAAAAACAAGAATGGCAAGTAGCACAAAAATACGGCGATGTAGTGCCATTCATGGCAGGAAAAATTTTAAATTTCAAGGTTATTTAGCCTTGAAATTTAATCAATAATCAAAAGTTTTATCTTAGCTTCTATAATCTCTTCTACCTCATCTTTTATAAAGCTTTCTAGCTCTTGTTTGTTTGCATTAATGCCATTCATACTCAAATGCCACAAAGCATTTTCTATCGCACTTTCTTTATCTCTTTTTACCACTCTAGTTTCGTTAAAAATTTCACTCTCATAAGGGATATTTTGTGCATTTAAAAAACCTTGCAAATCATCTTCGTAAAAACCTTTAAAATGCGTATTAAAATGCTCAAATATAGGATCTAAAAAGCTACTTTTACGCCTACTTGCCCAGCCTAAATACACCTTTTTAGAAGCTAAGCTTAAAAAAGCTTTATAGTCTTTTTCATTTTGTAAAGCAGGAGACATACTCAAAAAGGCTAAGTCAAATTTTGTGTTATTGTTTTTATAAAAGTTTTCAAAGTCTAAATTTAGGGTTTTTACATTTGATATAGCATGAGTTTTTACATCTTCTTGTAAAATTTCAAGCATAGCACTAGAGCTGTCTACACCCAAAACACTTTTTGCTTTTTGTGCTAAATGCAAAGTCCAAACACCACTCCCACAACCTATATCCACCACGCTTTTGCCTTGCAAAGACCCAAGTTTTGCAAAAGTAGCTTTTTGAATTTCGTTTAAACTAGGATTATACCTTGCATAGCTTTTTGCTTTTTTATTCCATAAATTCATCTTCACTCCTTATTTTTTCTAATATAGTATAATATTTTTTTGTTTTTAGAAAGGAAAATTATGCGTGTATTGTTTTTGTGTTTGATTTCATTTTTAAGTATATATGCTAAAGATTTGGTAAGTGTTAGTATAGCCCCACAAGCTTACTTTGTAAAGCAAATTGCTAAAGACACTTTAGATATTAATATAGTCATACCGCCTAATGCAAATGAGCATACTTTCGAATTTAAACCAAGTGGTATTTTAAAACTTGAAAAAAGCGATATTTACTTCACAGCAAATTTAGAATTTGAAAAAATTTGGATTTTAAAACTTAAAGATAATCTCAAAAATACCAAAATCATCTCTACTCAAAATGGCATTGATTTTATACCTTTGCAAGAGCATGCTCACGAAGGACACCATCATCATGGAGATGACCCTCACACATGGCTTGATCCACTTTTAGCAAAAACTCATGCTAAAAATATCACCTTAGCACTTATAGAACAATACCCACAAAACAAAGCATTTTATGAGCAAAATTTAGAAAATTTCTTAAAAGAAATGGATGCATTAAATTTACAAATACAAGCTTTATTTAAAAATGCAAAAAACAAGCATTTTCTAGTCTATCATCCATCTTGGGGGTATTTTGCAAAAAGATATCATCTAAGCCAAATTCCTGTAGAAATAGAAGGAAAAGAACCCAAACCAAAAGACTTAGCCAAGCTTGCAAAACTCATACAAAAAGAACAAATAAAAGCTATTTTTGTACCCAAAGGAGCTAATAATAATACTATTAAGGCTATGGCAAGTAATTATAATCTTAAAATCATAGAACTTGATCATTTGCCAAGTGATTATGAAAATGAACTTTTAAAAGATGCAAAAAATATAGCAAGCGTTTTACAATGATAAAAATCAATATTAAAAATTTAAACTTTTCATATAATCAAGATGAGGTTTTAAAAAATATCAACCTAAACTATGAAAGCAAAGACTTTTTAGCCATAGTAGGGCCAAATGGCGGGGGTAAATCTACACTTTTAAAACTCATACTAGGTTTACTAAATAGTCATAAAAATATAAACTTTGAAAATTTAAGTTTAAAAGATATAGGCTATGTCCCACAAAATACTTTAGCTAATCCAAACTTTCCAGTGCGCGTGCTAGAAGTGGTGATGATGGGAAGGGTGGATAAAAAATTCTTTGGTTTTTATACCAAAAAAGATCAAGAGCAAGCCTTGCTAGCCTTAGAAAAAGTAGGTATGAGAAATTTTTGGGATAAAAAAATCAATGAACTAAGCGGAGGTCAAAGACAAAGAGTTTATATAGCAAGAGCCCTAGCAAGCGAATGCAAACTTTTAATCCTTGATGAGCCCACTGCAAGTATAGATACTAAAGGCTCTGTGCAGATTTTTGAGCTTTTGAAAAAATTACACGAAAGCGGGGTTGGTGTGATAGTAATATGCCATGATTTAAATGTAAGCTTAGCTTATGCAAATAAAATCGCATATTTAAATAAAGAATTATTCTTACATGAAAACACTCCTGAAAAAAAGGCACATTTACTAGCGCATTTAAGCCAAAATCACACGCATTTTTGTGATGTGGAGCTTAGCTTGGAGCAGTGTTGTTGCAAAGGAGAAAATCATGCTTGAACTTTTATCTAGCTCTTTTATACAAAATGCTTTTTTGGCTGCATTTTTAACTAGCATTGCTTGTGGGATTATGGGGACTTTGATCATGATCAACCGCTTAAGTTCTATGGCAGGAGGTATTACGCATGGGGCTTTTGGGGGCATAGGTATAGCATTTTATTTTGGTTTGCCAGTATTAGTTAGCACGAGTTTATTTACTCTTTTTTTAGCCTTGCTTGTAGCATTTTTAGTGCAAAAATATCCTTTTAGAAGTGACAATATAGTCGGTGTTATATGGGCTTTTGGAATGGCTGTTGGTATCATACTCATAGACTTAACTCCTGGTTATAATGGTGATTTAATGGGATATTTATTTGGTAGTATTTTGTCTGTACCTACGCAAGATATAGTTTTATTTGCAGTGATTGATGTAATTTTTATCATTTTAGTATTGCTTTTTTATCGTCAATTTGAAATTCTAAGCTTTGATAAAGAATTTGCAAGCTTAAGAGGGGTTAAAACCAATCTTTTTCATTATCTTTTAATCGCAATGATGGCTTTTTGTATCGTTATAAGTATCAAAGTAGTAGGACTTATACTTGTGATAGCTTTGCTTAGCATACCTGCATTTATCGCTGAGAGCTTTTCTAAAAAGCTTGGTCAAATGATGATCATCTCTACGCTTTTGAGCATAAGTTTTTGCGTGATAGGGCTTTTTGTAAGTTTTTATTATAATCTTGCAAGTGGAGCTTGTATCATAGCTAGCGCTTGTATAGCTTTTGTGCTTTATCTTTGTTTTAGAGTTTTTGCAAAGAAAAGTTGAAATTTACTTTTATCTTAAAATACTATTTTCATGCACTCTTAAAAAACTAGCAAATTTTGGCTTACCATTTTTGGTTAAGCCATTATATTTAAAAGTGATGATAGCACCAACTGGCGGAGGGTTTAAGCGATCGCTTTCTTTAAAACCTGAGCCTATTTTAAAACTTACTTTTTTACTCTCAATCACTGCTTCACAAAGCAAAGATCCCATTTTACCTTCAAATTTTCCTTTGCCTTCAAAATGCTTTTTTACAACGCATTCTGTATCATCAAAAGGTTTTAGTTTAAAAGCATTGTTTGATCTTTTCTTTTCATAAGGTGCGTTGTTTAATCTTATGATTATACCCTCGCCTTTATGCGAAATGATATCTTGGTAAAATTGCTTTAAATGATTTTTATCTTTAATGCGAATTTGTGGGATGATTTTTATAAAATCATTTGGATTTTTAGCTAAATGCTTTTTTAAAACTTCTAATCTTGCTTCTAAAGTACAAGGATCAAGTTTAAATTCCTCACAAGCATTTGGCACATCAAAGATATTATAACTTACTTTTTGCCAAAGTTTTTCATCAGGATTTTCTTGGCGTATTAAAGATGAAATTTCTTCAAAAGAAGCTCTTTTTATCCAAAGTTCTCCATCTAACTCAAATTTAGGAAAGTTTTTTGTGAAAAATGAAGGGAGTTTTATAGCATTTCCTGCTCTTGTTTGCATAGACTTACCACTCCAAAGCCCTCTTACACCATCGAGTTTTTCGCTCATTAGATAATGGCTTAAATTTATATCTTTAAATGCTTTTTCATCATAAACTTTAAAAAGTAAAATATCTTTTGCAAAAAGCGGATTTAAAAAGAGAGTAAAGAGAAAAACAAGGCTTATAAAAAGCCTTGCAGTAAGATTAAAGTGCTTTTTTAGCAGCATCTGCTATTTTAGCAAAAGCAGCTGCGTCATTCATTGCTAAATCAGCTAAGATTTTTCTATCAAGTTCAATGCCTGCTTTTTTAAGACCATTTATAAATCTTGAATAACTAATATCATTTAGTCTGCAAGCTGCATTGATACGTACTATCCAAAGACGACGGAAATCACGTTTTTTGCGGCGTCTATCACGATACGCATAAACCAAACTTCTTTCTAATTGTTCTTTAGCTTTTCTAAAGTGTTTGCGGCGACCACTATAAAAACCACGCGCAAGTTTTAAAACTTTTTTATGTCTGCGGCGTCTTACAACACCTGTTTTTACTCTTGCCATATTTATCCTTTCACAAATTGGCGTTCGTTAAACGAATCTTGCCCTTTAAAAATAAGGGGAGTTTGAATGACTTTCGTCAAAAACTAAATTTAAGCGAACTTAAATTCCTAACATTTTTTCAACCGCTTTAACATTGGTTGAGTGAACATACTTAGAAGTGCGAAGATCACGCATTCTTTTAGCAGGTTTTTTAGTCAAAATGTGGCTTCTATAAGCAGCGCCTCTTTTGATTTTATTTTTACCTACTTTGAAGCGTTTAACAGCACTTTTAACGCTTTTCATTTTTGGCATGTGTATCCTTTGGATCAATTTTTTCATAAAAGAAAGCTATCATTTTACTACAACTATGCTTTAGAAAAATTAAATTTTTATGACACAACCTGTCACAAGGGTTAAATATAATTTATTCAATATTTCACAAATAAGGAGAAAAAATGCTACCTTTAATATTAGGTGGAGTAGCTTTAGCTGTAACTGGATATGGCATAAAAAAATGGTACGATAAAACCAAAGAGAATGATGTTTTCAAAAACAACAATAAAAGTTTTAGCATGCAAGATAATAAAAAAACATACACTGCAAGTGATTTTTACAAACCTGACTCAATATTCAACGAAAAGCAGGATACTCTAAACAATAACAAATCAAAAGAAGATGAAGAAATAGCTATGAAAATGGAAGCTGTGTTTGGAAAGCAATTTTAGTAATATACACTAAAGACTATCTATCATAGCAACAAATAATCACATTAAAAGGAGTTGTAAATGGCGGTTGTAATTGGCATTATAGTCATGATAGCTACTGCTATATGGGCTATTGTCTGCGGAGCCTTTTGGGCTTTATTTATATTTGTAGTGTGGTGCGTTATTTTACCAAGTTTATTTTTTATAGAAAAATACGGACTTATAAATGTAGTGGTTTCTTACGTGCTAATTTTAGCTGGTGTAATGATACTTACAAGGATAATTAAAAGTAAACAATACTAAAAAAACCTTGACAATACGGGGGGGGGGTATTGATATAATTGACATAAAAAATAATAAGGAGGGTTAAATAATATTAAAACATAATTTTCCTTGCACTTCATGTGGAGCATGTTGTAAAAATATTAATGGCATTGAAGAGTTGAAACACTTTAATATAAATGGTGTTTGCATTAATTTACAAGAAGATAACTCTTGTAAAATTTACAACGAAAGACCCTTAGTATGCAGAGTGGAAGATTTTTACAATAAATATTTTAAAGACACTATGAGTAAAAAGGATTTTTATAACGAAAATATAAAAATATGTAATTTATTGCAAGATAAATTGAAGCTAGATAAAAAATACAAAATAAATTTAACAACAAAGGAGATTTAAAATGGCAGTTCCATTTATTTTAGGCGGAATAGCTTTAGCAACAGGTATATTTGGTGCTAAAAAAGCATACGATGGTTATCAAGATAAGTGTGCAGCAGAAGAGTTAGATAATAATGCTAAAGCAATTTTTGATTATGCAAAAGAAAAATTAGATATAGCTAGAAAAAATGCTGAACAAGCTTTGGAAAATTTAGGGCATGCAAAGTTGCATATTCATCAAAATTCTTTTAAAGAGTTTATTGATATTTTTTCTAAACTTAAAAATGTAGAAAGCGATGATTTTTCCAAAGATGATTTAAAATTTAATATTAATGAATTTATAGAATTTACCAAAGAAAGTGTAATTGACTTTACAAAATTAGCTACGGGTGGGATAGCATCTCTTGGTGCTGGGGCTTTAGCTGGTATTGGAGCTTATGGTAGTGTTGGATTACTTGCAAGCGCTTCTACCGGAACTTTAATTTCTACACTAAGTGGCGCAGCGGCTACTAATGCTACTTTAGCATGGCTTGGAGGAGGTAGCTTAGCTGCAGGTGGATTTGGAATGGCTGGTGGAATGGCTGTTTTAGGTGGTATAGTAGCTGCGCCTGTTTTAGCAGTTGGAGGATTTTTATATTCTAAAGTTGGAGAGCAAGCTTTGGACGAAGCAAAAAGTAACCTACATAAAGCAAAAGCAGCAGCAAGTGAAATGGATACTGCAAGAATTGCAACAACAGCAATCAGTTCTATTGTAAATGAATCTCTTATAGCTATACAAAATTTAGATGGAGTTTTAATTAAAGAATTACAAACTTTTAAATTAATGATTATAAGAGAAAGTGATTATTCTAAATTTACTAATGGTGAAAAAGCATATACTCAATTTATTGTCAATTTAGTAAAAGCAATTAGTGGTATCTGCAAAGTAAATGTACTGACTGAAGATGGCATAGTAAATAAAGAATTTAAAAAAGCTGTCCAAATAGCACAAAATTTAAATAAAGAAATACAAACTATTTAAAAGCGGAATTTCCGCTTTTAAAATAAGGGAGATACCATGAACACTGTATCATTATTTGATGAATTACTAGAAGAACTAGGGACACAAAGTTTAGCAAGATTACCCATCAATATATTTAATGTCAACTCATATGAAGCCTATATGGAAAGTGCAAAACTTACAACAAATATGCAAAAAACTACACAACAACATGGCAATAACCCAAATGGTTTTGGTCAATTTTATGAAACACTAGAAGTTGGTAAAGAAAACATCAGCAACGCATATAATAAAAATAAAAATAGAAGCTTCACAACAGATGAGCTTGCCGAAATAAGCAAAGTCTTCAAAGGGGAAAATATTGATCTATACAAAAAAGAGACAATTTTGGCAAATTATAGCGATGAAGAAATTAAAAATTTGACAAACAATGTCAATCTAGACAACTTAACCAAAACAAATCATACTATAGTAGATACCGTAACTTTAAACGAAAAAGGTGAAATAGCTAAAACAGAACAATTAAAAGCTGTTAATGATAGTATATTTGGAAAAGAATATAATAGATATTTTGAAGCGATTAAAAATGGAAATTTAGACTATATTAAAACTGATAAAGAAACTTACGAAAGGGCGCAAAAAGAAATAGAAAAGTTAGAAAGTGCTATAGAAAAAGCGCCTGAAGAAAAACAAGCTTCTTTAGAAAAAAAACTTCAAGAATATAAAAGCAAATTTTCTTTTCTTACTCAAGGCAATGAGAGAGAAAAAGCTGGCTATACACAAGAAGAAAGCAAAGATAAAACTATTACTATCAAAAAAAGTGATGATATATTTAGCAAAAAACATGAAGATGATTTTAATAAAATTAAAAATGGAGAAATAGATTATATTGTAGTCAATAAAAAAATATATGAAAATGCACAAAAAGAGATAGAAAAATTAGAAAGCACTATAGAAAAAGCATCCGAAGAAGAAAAAGAGTCTTTAAAAAAAGAACTTGAGATAAAGAAAGAGATTTTTAATCATTTAAAGAAAAACGAACCTACAAACCATACAGACAAAGATAAGGCCTTAAAAGAAGTATATATTATTCAAGCAAAACAAGCTGCCATAAATGTTTTTCAAACTGGAGCCAGTGATGCTGGTGTTGTTGTTCTTAGTACATTTGCAAGCGGTGTTATAGCTGAACTTAAAAGCGAATTTATAAAAAAAGAACATGAGGATTTTGAAGTAAGATTTAAGCGCTTGTTATCAAGAGTAATTGAAAGCGGGAAAGATGCTTTTATAAGAGGAGCTAGCTATGGTATTATAGATGTTATTGTTGGAATTGCTTCGCAATATTTTAAAAGAATTGGTGGGCACTTAAAAGCTTTGTGGAAAAATTTAAGAAGTAGTTTAAAATCTATATGGAATGCAATATATGCTTATATAACTGGTAAAATTAAAAGTTTTGATGAACTTATAAAAGTGATATTAAAATCTTTGTTTTCAGCTATCATGACTATATTTGCAATTGCCTTAGAAGAACAAATTTGTCAAGCATTAGGTGGAAGTCAATTAGCTCAAATTTTATCCATAGGAATATCCATTTTCATTTGTTCATTAGCTGTGGTTTTATTTTCTAAAACTGTTGAAATAACAATAAATAGCTTTGTTGCAATTTTTGCTAAGGCGAATTTAGCTAAAGCAAGAAGAGAAGAAGTTGAAATGGTTTTTGATAAAATCATGCCTAAAATGATAGAAAACCAAGAATCTTTGGAAATTTTCATAGATGATTATATGCGTGATTTAAAAAATACTAATAATATGAGTTTTCAAGAATTACAAACCGCCTTAAATAACAGTGACTATACACAAGCAAATCAATCTATTATAAACCTTGCAGAAAAATTTGGTGTTGATGATTTATTTAAAACACGAAAAGAATTTGATGATTTTATGTTTAGCAATGAAAATTTAAAAATATAAAAGGAATAAAATGGGATTTTTAGATACTTTAAAATCTATAGCAATTAGTGCAAAATGCGGAATTGGGTGGCACGGAGGAACTTACAGCAATGAAGAAGGAAAACCTCAATGCTATCTTTCAAAAACATGCCCTGACTGTAATGAATATATCAGTAAATACAATCACAACTTTGCAGAAAGAGTTATAACAGATCCGTACTCTTGCAGAGGTTATGAAGAATGTACTTATTGTCAGCACAGAGAATTTGGAACATATCACAAATTTGAAAAAGTAAGAAAAAATGAAAGATGTCAGATAATAGAAAAATGCTCTCAATGTGGAAAAGAACGTTTGGGCGATATACAGCATTCTTGGGTACAAATTCCTTTTACAAATAAAGATGCCTCTATTAATGGAAAAAGAAAATGTAGAGATTGCGGATATATTGAACAATAAACCATGCTAAACAAACTACCTCAACTTTTTTCATTGCTTTTTAGCTATAAATCAAACATCTTTGATATCATCTCAAAGCCAAAGCAAGCTTATACTTACACTAAGTTTGCTTTAGAGCTAAAAGAGCTTTATGAAAAAGAAAATGACAAAACAGAAGCCGCTTTTATCATCCTAGATAGAGTGCTTAAATTTAAAAAAGAAAATCCTGATGATTTTAATGATTTTTTAAAGCTTATTCAAGAGCTTTTAGCCACCTATGAAAATGATCCAAAAACAATCAAACAAAACATCAAAGATTTGCTAAAATAAACAAAAAAGGTTGTATATGGAAAAAGACAAGCTTTCTACGCGTTTAGTTTCTATACTGCAGTGTTTAAACAATGGCGAGCGTTTTAGCTTAGAAGAGCTTGCGCAAGAATTTAATGTCAGCATTCGCACCATACAAAGAGACTTGCATGAACGCCTTGCTTTTATCCCTATAAAAAAAGAAAATGGAAAGTATTTTTTAGAAGGCTATGTTTTAGGAAAATTAAGCTTTAAAGATATACAAAATTTTGCTATTTTAAGCGGTATAGGTAGGCTTTATCCTAGTTTAGATAAAGAGTTTTTAAACGACTTGCTTAATGAAAAAATCAATAAAGCCTTTTTAGTCAAAACCCAAAGCTATGAAACACTTGATAGAGAAGTTTTTGAAGAACTAAGCGCAGCTATCATAGCAAAATATCCCATTAGTTTTTACTACAAAGAAAAACACAGAAAAGCTAATCCATACAAACTCATCAATATTGACCACATATGGTATCTTTTAGCAGATGAAAACGATACTTTAAAAACCTTTACTTTTTCTAAAATCACACAACTAAAAGTAGAAAAGAAAGAAATTTTTACCCCAAAAGAAGAGTTTTTAAAACAAATTCAAAAAGATCAAAGTAACTGGATTAGCAAAGAAAATAAAGAGGCTATTTTAAAACTTGATAAAAAAGCTAAAGAATATTTCTTAAGAAAAAATGCCCTTACTAAATACGAATTTATAGATGAGGATGAGAATTTTATTTACATCAAGGCATTTTATACCTATGATGATGAGCTTTTAAATTTAATAAGATATTGGATACCATATATTAAAATAAACAAACCTATCGCTTTAAAAGAAAAACTTTTTGAGCAGTTAAATACATACATGCAAGATTAGCGTTTTTTTAATATATAGAGTTGTTCTTGTATATGCATAGAGCGTTTAGAAAGGTTTCTACTAGCTCTAAAGGCATTATACTTTTGCTCAAGCACAAAGCATTCTCCAAGACTTTGAAGTCTTTTTGTGAAATTTTCTTTTTTTACAAAACCCTCGCAATTATAAGAAAGCAATACAATCTTAGCTTTTAAATCATTTATCAAATCAAACAAAGCATCTTCAGCTTTTTTTTCTTTGTTAAAAGCACTGCGGTTCCAGTCTTTTGGTATACCAGAAACCTTTGAAATTTCCTTTGGCTTTTTATAATTAGCGATTAAATTTAACATAAAATAATTTGATCCATAAGGGTGTTGATTATAAGGTGGATCTAAATACGCCACATCAAAGCTATCAAGCTCTTTAGCTAAAATATTTGCATCTTTTTGAAAAACCTCATATTCACAAGTAAAATTTGAAAAAATAGGCATTTTTAAAGCTATATCGCCTTTTATACGACTAAGTGCGTTTGCTCCATTTCCTCCAAATTTTCCCACTCCATTTTTATCTTTATAAAAACCTTTAAAAACCCCACTTGTATTTGCATGCACACTTGCTTCATAAATAAGTGGTGCAATGAAATATTTTTGAATTTCTTTTGGCAAGCTTGAAATTTTTTCTCGCATAGAGTCTAAATACATCGCATTTTTAAGCGTGTAAAAAACTCTTTCATTTTTTTGGATATACTCATCATCATTTGGCGCATAAAGCTTGCTTATAAAGCCTTTTTTGAGTTTTAAATCAGAAATTAAAAAAGCGTAATGTTTTTGTAATTCTTGTAAAAATTGTGTATTTTGATTGCTTAAATAACATTCATTGATGATTTTAGAATAATCTTCCAAATCATTTGCCATGATAAAACTCGCATAAGGCTTCACAAAACGCGAAACTACCCCAGAGCCACTAAATACATCACAAAAACTAAATTTGTCTTTTTTAAGCTCATTTTGTGCGAATTTAAAGCCTTGATTTAAAAACTCAAGTAAGGATCTTTTATTACCAAGATAAGTTATGATTTGTTCTTTTAAAAATTGTGGATTTTCTTCTAGCATAAGTTTAAAATACAAGCCTTAAAAAGGCTTGTGATTATTTTTTCTTTTTAGGAGTTACTAGCATATTTACATAGCGTCCTTCGAGTAAAGGCTCTTTGTCTCTATCTGCTATATCTTCAACCATTTGCCAAATTTTTTCAAGCAACGCCACCCCTGCTTCAGGAGAGCCCATCTCACGACCTTTTAAAAACACTCTAAATTTAACATGCTTGCCTTGCTCTAAAAACTCACTTGCATGTTTGACCTTATAATTAATGTCATTTTGAGCGATTTTCACAGAAAGTTTGATTTCTTTTATATCAATAACTTTTTGTTTTTTCTTTGCTTCTTTTTGTTTCTTTTCTTGTTGATAACGGAATTTTCCATAATCCATTATCTTACATACAGGTGGTTTGGCTTCAGGGGCTATCATCACCAAATCAAGCCCTAGTCTATTTGCTATATCTAGCGCTTCATCACTACTAATAATGCCATAAACCTTGCCATCATCACCTATACATCTGATCTCATCTGCTTGAATTTCTTCATTTAGCAATACTTCTTTTTCTTTACTCAAAAGCGTACCTCACTTAATTTCTCCTTTGTTAGGGTTATAAATTCATCTAAAGTCATTGTTTTTTGCTCTTTTGCTCTTCTGTCTCTTAAAGCCACACTTTTGTTTGCTACTTCTTCATCACCTAAAACAAGTATTATAGGCACATGTGCTTTTTCAGCGGTGCGGATTTTTTTATTTAAGCTTTCATTTTTATTATACACTTCACTATCAATGCCAAGTTCTAAAAGTTTTCTTGCTATTTCTTTCGCATAATCATGATGATTTTGCGAAATAGGCACTATAGCTACTTGAGTTGGTGCTATGAAAAATGGCAACTCACCTGCACAATGCTCTACTAAAATTCCTATAAATCTTTCAAAAGAACCCAAAATAGCACGGTGAAGCATTACAGGTTGTTTTTTCTCATTATCTGCGTCTGTGTATTCGAGTTTAAAACGGCTTGGTAAGTTAAAATCTACTTGTATAGTTCCACACTGCCATTTTCTTTTTAGCGCATCAGTGATTTTAATATCGATTTTTGGACCATAGAAAGCTCCACCACCCTCATCAATGCCATATTTTAAACCTTGTTCATCTAAAGCTTCTTTTAAAGCCTTTGTAGCTATGTCCCAAATTTCATCATCGCCTATTGCTTTTGCTGGGCGTGTTGAAATTTCCATTTCATAATCAAACTCAAAAGCCTTCATCAAAGTATCAACAAAACTTAGAATTTCTAAAACTTGTTCTTTTATCTGACTTGGCATACAAAAAATATGCGCATCATCTTGAGTGAATTCTCTTACCCTAAAAAGCCCGTGTAAAACTCCACTTTTTTCATGGCGGTGTACCACACCGTATTCAAAAAATTTCAAAGGTAAATCACGATAACTTCTAACATCGCTTTGATAAATTTTAATATGCCCTACACAATTCATCGGCTTAATGCCATATTCTTGCTCATCAATTTGCGTAAAATACATATTTTCTTTATAATTTGCATAATGCCCACTAATTTTCCACGCATCAGCTTTTAAAAGCTCAGGCCCACGCACAGGCTCATAACCTCTTAATCTATGTGCTTTATATAATAAATGTTCTAATTTGCTTCTTAATTTTGCACCATTGCTAAGCCATATAGGAAGCCCACCGCCTATTTCATCATCAAAGGCAAAAAGTTTCATTTCATTACCAAGTTTTCTGTGATCTCTTTTTTTAGCTTCTTCAATGATTTTTAAGTATTCATTTAAACTTTCTTTATCTGCAAAAGCAGTACCATAAATTCTTGTGAGCATTTCTCTTTTTTCATCACCACCCAAATACGCTCCCGCTACACGAGTAAGTTTGAAAAATCTTAAATATCTAGTATTTGGTACATGAGGCCCACGACATAAATCTTCAAATTCGCCTTGCTTATAAATACTTACTTTTCCATCAGGAATTCTCAGCAAAACTTCTTGTTTTAAATCATCATTAGCAAATTTTTCTTTAACCTCAGTCTTTGAAAGTTCGTATTTTGTGATGTCTAGCTTTGCTTCAGCTAGTTCTTTCATTTTCTTTTCGATTTTGCTTAAATCTTCTTCTGAAATCTTACTATCAACCCTAAAATCATAATAAAACCCATCTTCTATCACAGGTCCTACGAAAAATTTAGCCTCTGGATATAGACTTTTAATCGCTTGAGCCATTAAATGCGCACAAGAGTGGCGGATAACTTCTAAACTTTCTTTAGAGTTATCAAAATAAATCGGAGTTAAATTTGTGTCATTGTTAAAACTTTGAGTATCTACCAAAGTTTCATTATTTGCATATGCAATTATATCTTTTGTCATTTCTACCCTTAACACTCACTAACCTTGTGAGCTTAAATTAAAATATAAGACTAATTTTAGCTATGAAAAACTTAAACTTTTTTTAAATAAAGGATATTTTTATATTTCAAACACCCGTTCTTGATATATCTAAAGCGCCACTCATAAAAAGATATAAAAATACAAAACCTAAAATTATCCTATAAATTCCAAAAGGTATAAAGTTTATCTTGCTGATTAATTTTAAAAATATTTTAATTACCACAAAAGCCACTATAAAAGCTGTTACAAAACCTATGGCTAAAGGAATGAAATTATTCATATTACTTAAAACCTGTGGTTCTTTATAAATACTATAAGCTGTTGCTATAATCATAGTAGGAATTGCAAGCAAAAACGAAAATTCAGAAGCAACTTTGCGATCAAGCCCAAGCAATAAGCCACCTATGATACTTGCTCCACTTCTTGAAGTACCTGGTATAATAGCAAGAGCTTGGGTTAAACCTATCAAAAAAGCTTGTTTATAACTTACCTCATCTAAAGAGTGAATTGTGTAGTCTTTTTTTCTATGTTTAAGTTCTATAATGATAAAAATAATCCCACCAATGATTAACATAGTAGCCACGGTATAGCCATTAAATATTTCTTTTAAAAACTTATATGCTATAAAACCCACCCCACCTGCGGGCAAAAAGCCCACAGCAAGTTTTAACCAAATATCAAGTTTTTGAGTTAGTTTATCTTTGAAAATAAAAATCACCGCTAGTATAGAACCAAGCTGAATGATGATAAAAAAACTTCTCCAAAAATCATCTATATTTAAACCCAAAATTTCAGCACCCAAGATCATATGCCCTGTAGATGAAACAGGTAAAAATTCTGTCAAACCTTCGATAATCCCTAAAATCAAAGCATAATAATAATCTAAATTCATTTTTTAAGTACTCTTCTTGCAAAAATTAGCATGATCGCTACAAAAACTACAAAACCTATAATCCCATCGTCTTTAAATGAAGTTGCAATAGCAAGTGGATCTTCAGCCCCACCTCTGCTAATAGAAAGCACAGTTAAACCAGCTATTAACACTCCAAACAAACTCTCACCCACTATCAAACCAGAGGCAAATAAGGTTCCTTTTTGCTCATGCTCTTGAATAAGTTCTTTTTTATGAGCATTTTTAGCATATCTTTGCTCCAAACGCTTTTTGATTAAATACGCTAGTAAGCCACCTACAAATAAAGGCATATTAACAGCAGGTGGTAAATATATACCTATACCCACAGCTAAAGGTGGCAAAGACATATTTTTCTTTCTTAATAAACGATCGACGATAATTATACCAACACCTACAAAAGCTCCCGCTATAATATAACTCCAATCGATATTAGCGTTAAAAATGCCTTGTGCTATAGTACTCATCAAATTTGCTTGTGGTGCAGCAAGCGCATTTGCCTCATCCATTCCTTCTCTTGGCATTGCACCCACAAAACCATAAGCTTGGTATAATAAATTTAACACAGGAGCGATAGCCAAAGCTCCAAATACACAACCTATAATCAAAGAAACTTGCTGTTTCCAAGGAGCTGCACCCACTAAATAGCCAGTTTTTAAATCTTGTAAATTATCATTAGAGATGGCAGCAGTTGCTAAAATAACACTAGTAGTAAATATAGCAAAAGCGATGGCAAATTTAGACATTAAAGGATCGCTAAATAAATCTACTTGATAACCCAAAAGTAAAATAATCAAAGAAGAAATCATAATCCCAATAAGTCCTATACCCGAAATAGGAGAAGATGATGAACCCACTAAACCTGCCATATATCCACAAGCAGAAGCTACAAAAAAGCCTATAAAAATAGCTACTAAAGTTCCTACCAAAGCAAAAAGAATTTGATAACCACTTGCTAAATTTGAATCAGCCACAAAAGCATAAAATGAAATAAACAAACCTATACACATAAGTACAAATAAACCTAGCATAGCTTTTAAAGATAAATCCATATCTTTAGGATCTTGTGAGAGGTTTAATGAGGTTTTTTTAAGCATATTTTTCATGCCATCATATACAGGTTTTGCAAGTTCTATTAAAGTCCATAATGCCGCTATAGCAATAGCTCCTGTGCCTATTAAACGCACCTTTTGAGCCCAAATTTGATTAGCTATATCAAGTGCACTTAAACTCGCGTCAAAACTTTCTTTAGCAGAAAAATATGGTACAAAAACCATCCAAGCAAGTACCATACCCACAAGCAATGCAACACCTCCGGCTATACCTACTAAGTATCCAGCACCCAAAAGCGCCACTGAATAACCCATAGAAAAGCCAAAAGTCATTTTTTGCCAAATGAATGCAAAACTACTTCCACTTGAAAGTAGTTTAAAACCGCTTGAAAAAAGACTTATTACAGAAGCAAAAACCACGCCAAGTGTGATTTCTTTTAAGCCTACTTTTCCTTTTTTATCAGCTTGATCTTTATTAGCTACTTTTAAAATTTCAGCAGCAGCTCTTCCTTCAGGATAAGCTAATTTACTCTCTACCACCATAGCTCTACGCAAAGGTATAGTAAAAAGCACGCCCAATCCACCTCCACAAAGACAAAGCATAAAAGTAAGCCAAAGCGGAAATTCAAACCAATATCCACACATAAAAAGACCTGGTATAACAAAAATCACAGCCGAAAGCGTACCTGCAGCTGAAACTTGAGTTTGAACCATATTATTTTCTAAAATATTAGAGTCTTTAAAGATTTTTAAAACAGCCATTGTAATCACAACAGCAGGAATAGAAGTAGAAAAAGTAAGACCAACTTTAAGCCCCAAATATACATTTGAGGCGGTAAAAATAATCGTTAAAATACTTCCTAGTATTATACCCCTAAGCGTAAGCTCCGGTAGTGAGTTTTTTGTATGCATTTTGTTTCTCCATTTTTATTGACAACCTTCACATTCTATAGTTCTATCAACTACATCATCATTTACTTTTTGACTATCAGGGCTTTCGCTTCTTAGATAATAAGTTGATTTAACACCTAATTCCCAAGCAAGTTGATAAATTTCATTTAAATATCCACCGCTTGCTTTATCTAAAGAAACAAAGATATTTAATGATTGACCTTGATCAATCCATTTACCACGAATCGCTGCTGCTTTTACTAAGATTTTTTGATCAAGCTCATAAGCAGGGGTATAATACTGCCAAGTATTAGCACTTAAATTTGGTACTACAGTTGGTATCATACCGCTTAAGTTTTGCTCAAACCATTTTCTTTTATATACAGGCTCAATTGTTTGAGTAGTACCCACTAAAATAGAAATAGAAGAAGTTGGCGCTATAGCCATTAAATAACCATTTCTTATGCCATCTCTTTTTAGTTTTTCTCTTAATTTTTCCCAATCACACTCGCTTTGATCAAACAAACCTTCACTTGCGGTAAGTTTTTTAGCATTTTCATTTGCTACATCAATTGGCACTATACCTTTACTCCAGTTTGATCCTTCAAAGTCAGGATAACTTCCTTTTTCTAAAGCTAAATTTGAGCTAGCTAAAATCGCCTCATAGCTAATCATTTCCATAATACGATCAATTTTTTCAAAATGCTCATTAGAACCCCAATAAATTTGAGCTTCAGCCACCATTTGCGCTTCACCCATTACACCAAGCCCTATAGCACGTGATTTTAAGTTGGTATTTTTAACCTTTACATGAGGATAAAAATTTAAATCAATCACATTATCAAGCATTCTTATTGCTGTTGGCACTACTCTTTGAATGTCTTCTTTAGTATTGATTTTACTTAAATTTATACTTGCAAGATTACAAACTGCGGTTTTTCCTTCGTTTTTGTATTTTTCTACTATATAGACTTTTTTACCATTAATACTATCTAAAGTAGAAACTTTCTTAGCAAGCTTTTTATACCCTCCATCTATTGTAAGTTCTTCATTCTCATCTAAATGAAGCTCTGTTTTATCATCAAATACAATTTTGATTTGATAATAATTTGGATCTGTATTTTGAAAAATTTCTGTACATAAATTTGAACTTCTTATAATTCCTGCGTGGGAATTTGGATTTGTTTTATTTGCACTATCTTTAAAACATAAAAATGGCATACCTGTTTCAAAATAAGATAAAAGTATTTTTTTCCAAAGCTCTTTTGCATCTATAATTTCTTTAGCTATGCTTTCATCTTTTTCAAATTCTTCATATTTTTTCTCAAATTCTTCACCGTATAAATCGCATAAACTTGCTGTATCAGCAGGATCAAAAAGCGTCCATTTGCCATTTGCTCTTACTCTTTTCATGAATAAATCATTAATCCACAAAGCAGGGAAAAGCTCATGTGCTCTTCTTCTTTCTTCACCTGAATTTTTACGCAAGTCTAAAAAGTCATTAATATCCATATGCCAAGGTTCAATATAAACTGCAATTGCACCTTTTCTAGTACCAAGTTGATCAACAGCAACGGCTATATCGTTGGTGATTTTTAAAAATGGTATGATCCCACCTGCTGCATTTTTATGCCCATCTATACTTCCACCCATAGCGCGCACCTTAGACCAATCCCAGCCTATACCACCGCCAAATTTAGATAAAAGCGCCATTTCTTGATAAGAATCAAAAATTCCTTCTATATTATCAGGCGTGCTTCCTATATAACATGAACTTAATTGATGTCTTGTAGTTCTTGCGTTTGAAAGGGTTGGAGTTGCAAGCATTACTTCAAAAGTTGAGATCAAATCATAAAATTTCTTAGCCCAAGTTTGAGAATCTAGCTCATTTTGTGCTAAAAACATCGCAATAGCCATAAACATTTGCTGTGGTAATTCTATAGGCATGCCTTTAGAATCTTTAATCAAATACCTATCATATAAAGTTTTTATACCAAGATAAGTAAATTGCAAATCACGTTCTGGCTTGATATAAGCATTAAGATCATCTAAATCATATTTTTCTTTTAAGCCGATTAAAATCCTACCTTCTTTTTCTCCTTTTTCAAGATATTCTCTTAAATGCTTATATCCATTATAACCACTTACTTTTTTATATAAATCATATAAAAATAATCTTGCAGCAACAAAGGTCCAATTAGGTCTATCAATATCTATTTTATCTACTGCTGTTTTTATAAGAGTTTGTTGGATTTCTTCTGTTGTTATACCATCACGAAATTGAATTTTTGCATCTACTTCAAGCTCGCTTTGGCTAACATTTTCTAAATTTGCCACCGCGTCGGTGGTATATTTTTTAATTTTAGAAACATCTAACTCTTCAGTTCTTCCATTTCTTTTTAATACTTTCACTCACAACCCCTAGTTTATTATTTAAATGTTCTTTCAAAAATTTTATCTACATTTTTTGTATAGTAGTTATAATCAAAACAATTTCTAATATCTGCTTCACTTAAAGATTTTTTCAAATCCTCATCAGCTAATAAAGCCAGCAAAAACAAACTCTCGCCTTTTTCATTTAAAGCAGGCTTACCATTTTGCAAATCAGCCCAAACTTTCATAGCATTTCTTTGAACGATTTTATAAGCTTCTTCTCTGCTTATACCTTTAAATGGAAGTTCAAGCAACACTCTTTGAGAGAATACAAGTCCTCCGGTTAAATTTAAATTTTTCATCATATTTTCTGGATATACCAAAAGCTTTTCTATCACACCACATAATCTTGAAAGCATAAAATCAGTCGTGATAAAAGCATCAGGTAATACAAATCTTTCTACGCTAGAATGTGATATATCTCTTTCATGCCACAATGCTACATTTTCCAAAGCAGGTGTTACATAAGCTCTTATCATCCTGCAAAGACCAGTGATATTTTCACTCAAAACAGGATTTCTTTTATGAGGCATAGCTGAGCTTCCTTTTTGTCCTTGAGAAAAATATTCTTCAGCTTCATATACTTCTGTTCTTTGAAAATGGCGGATAGCAACAGCAATTTGCTCACAACTTGAAGCTAGAATAGCTAAAGCTGAGATAACTTGTGCGTAGCGATCTCTTTGTATAACTTGGTTTGAAACTGGCGCTGGCTTAAGATCTAAGTTTTTACAAACTTCTTCTTCAAATTCAAGCGGAGCATGAGCAAAATTCCCCATAGCACCGCTAATTTTTCCATAGCTAATCACTTCTTTTGCATGAATGATTAAATCTTTTGCATGAACTAGTGAATCATACCAAATAGCCAAGACTAAGCCAAAAGTTATAGGCTCTCCATGAATTCCATGACTTCTTCCTACCATTAAGGTATTTTTATGCTCATATGCTCTTGTTTTAATCGCTGCTAAAACTTGATCTAAATCTTGCAAGATTAGTTCTAAACTATCTTTAATCTGCAAAGCAACTGCAGTATCAATACAATCTGAACTTGTCATTGCATAATGTACAAAACGACTTTCCTCGCCCAAACTTTCACTTACACTAGTTAAAAAAGCGATAACATCATGTTTGGTAGTTTTTTCTATTTCATCTATTCTTGCTATATCAAATTTTGCATTTTTTATAATTTTTTCACAATCATCATCTTTAATAAGACCAAGTTTATTCCACGCTTTCACAGCAGCTAATTCTACTTTTAACCATGCGTCATATTTTGCTTGCATGTCCCATTTTTTAGCCATGATTTCTCTACTATATCTTTCAACCATTTTCAAGACCTTTTTTTATATAATTTTTTATGAAAAAATAGCTTGAATTTTATTATAAATTACCTAAGAAAGTTATTAAATGGCATATATAAAAAAGAAACTAGCAAATAATGGAAAAAAGGCATTTAGACTACTTATGGATGAGTTGAAAATTTCTATGCGTGAAGCACAAAAACTCATTGATAAAAAAAGACTATTTTGTAATGGAAATTTGGTAGAAGAAAAAAACAAATTTTTAGATGGCTTAGTGGAATTAATCGTATATGAAAATAATCCCAAAGGATTAGAAATAGTTTTTGAAAATGAAGATTTTGCTGTAGTAGAAAAACCAAGCGGGGTGCTAACTCATCCTAATGGACGCAATTGTACTTATAGTCTTTGTGATGAAATTTGGCATTTATGGGGTGAAAAAGCTTGCGTGGCTCATAGACTAGATAAAGAAACAAGCGGACTTTTACTCATAGCTAAACATAAAAATGCACAAATTGAGTTAAAAACCATGTTTGAAAAAAGATTAGTGCAAAAAAACTATCTTGCTCTAGTAAAAGGAAAAACTAAAAAAGAATTTATAGTAGATAAAAGCATGGATTTGGCTAAAGACTATGATGCAGTAAAAACTAGAATGCATATTTGTGAAAATGGTAAAGAAGCTTTAACGCAATTTTATACTTTAGAATATTTTGAAAATTTAGATGCCAGTTTAGTTTTAGCTAAACCTCTAACAGGCAGACAACACCAAATAAGACTACATTTGTTTCATGTGAAACATAAAATTTTAGGTGAACCTTTATATGGTTTAGAAAAAACACAAATTGAGCAAATATTAGATGGAAAAATGAGCGATATCGAAAGAGCTCAAATCACAGGTGCTAAAAGACTACTTTTGCACTCTTTTAGCTTAGAATTTACATATAAAAATCAAAAATTTTTGATACAATCTCAAAAAGATATAAAAGATGAGTTTTTGAAAAATTAATATTAATCTTTTTCTAACTTTAAAACTTTATCAGTTTGGATTGCAATTGGAATTTTTTTGATAGGCTGACTAAAATCTCTACAATAATCACAAGATTTATAAAAATCTTGAGAATAAAATTCAAAAAATCTTTCTTTAGAATCCTCTAAATTTAAAAAATCGCCATTAAATTCTTCAAGTCCTTTTAAACGCGATAAAGAACTTGATATAGGGCAAACAAAAATAGCTCCTTTAGGTGCTAATTGTTTATTTTCTAAGCCCTCAGATGTCATCAAACTTACACATGACATTTGACAATTATAATAATTTTTAATTATATCTTCTTTGCTTCTACCGCGCTTGTAAATTTTATCTATATCATACCAATAATCTATTGTATTATAAGAAAACGCTATATTATTTTTCTTAAGCTTACTCAAAATACTCTCTTGTTTTAAAGGTATTTTTAAATTTGGTGATTTTCTATAATCTGAAATACTTATTTTTCTTGCTTTTTTTGATTTTTTAAATCTCAAAATCAAATCTTCTTTAAAGTCTATTGTTGCATTAGTTAAAATATCAAAAGTTAGTATTTTCTTTTGAGTATCTAAATAATCAATCAATTGTGGTAAATCTTTAAATAACAAAGGCTCTCCACCTATGATTCTAACCCTTGCGATAGAATCTACCTTAGATAAAAGTAACTCTAATGATTCTATAATGCCCTCTAAAGTACAAGCATATTGATTTGATGGTGAAAAATATTGCATTAAATTATTACATGATTCACAACGCAAAGTACATCTTGTAGTTAAAACTAATTCTAAATAAGGAATATCCACCTTACCTTCTAAAACCCTCTTTTCGAAGTATTTTTTCAAATAAAATTTTTTCATCAAAGCAGCATAAGGAACTTTAAAAATTCTAGCAATTCCTCTTTTACCATTTAAATGAGAAAAATACCAAGAAATATTTGGTTTTATATATCTATTTTGAAATAATTGGTTTTCTAATAATTGTTTTTTATCTATCATTATTTTTCCCTTCATTTTTTAATACATAAATAATCCCACCAAGTCCTATGATCACCACTATGCTTATAAAAATAAGTTGTGCTATATCTAAAAAAGTCATTGTTTACTCTGCCTTTCTTTAAGCTGTCCGCATGCAGCTGAAATATCAAGTCCTTTACTTTCTCTTATCGTACAAGTAACACCTTTTGCACTTAAATAATCTTGAAATTTAACTGCATTTTCAACACTTGGTCTTTTATATAAACTTCCTTCGTGTGGATTAAAAAGTATTAAATTTACTTTAGCTTTTATACCATTTAAAAGTTTGACTAATTCTTTTGCATGTTCTATTTTATCATTTATCCCATCAATTAAAAGGTACTCAAACATTACTCTTTTACGCTGATCTATAGGAAAATTTCTCACTGCTTCCATAATGCTTGCTATATTATAAGCTTTATTAATAGGCATTAATTCACTTCTAAGTTCATCATTAACCGCATGGAGTGAAATAGCCAAAAGTACACCCAAATTCATTTCTCCAAGCTCTTTAATTTGCTTTGCTAAACCACTTGTACTTATAGTTTGTCTTCTAGGGCTTATTGCCAAAGCATCATTATCTGCTAAAATTTTAACTGCCTTAGAAACATTTTTGAGATTATCCAAAGGTTCTCCCATGCCCATATAGACTATGTTAACCCTTCTTTCATAAGGAATGTGATTATGTTTTTTGATCCATAAAATTTGTCCTACTATTTCTCCTGCAGTCAAATTTCTTTTCAAACCGCCTTTAGCAGTCAGACAAAAACTGCACCCGCTTTTACACCCCACTTGAGAGGAAACACAAATGGTATATCTTGCATGTTTGATGATTTTTCCATTTTCATCTACAAGCTCTTCTTTCATTGGTAGCAAAACAGCTTCTATTTTTTTACCATCTAAAAGTTCAAAAAGATATTTTATGCTCCCGTCTTTGCTTTTTTCATCTTTCACACATTTTAAAGGTGAAAAATGAAAATTTTCTTGCAAGTGCGCTCTAAAGTCTTTTGGCAAAGATGACATTTGTAAAAAATCATCTGCATATTTTTTATATACCCATTCAAAAATTTGCTTTGCTCTAAATTTTGGCTGGACTAAATTTTCTAATTCTTCTTTAGTAAGGTCTAATATATTTTTTAATTCACTCAATTTTTTTCCTATATAAGTTTTTTATCTAACAAAAAATCTTTTAATAATTCTTTTGCCTTTTGATGGTTTTTTAAAAAATCCTCATGTGCAAATTCATTACAAAAATTTGTCGCACATAAATAACAAATTCCTTCTATCTCTTGCATTTTTGCGCAAGAAAGCACTGCATATGCTTCCATATTTTCTATATGCACACCCTTTTTAAAAAATTCTTGGGCGATATTTTCATCTTTACAAATATAATTTGAAGAATTAATCATAGTTTCATGTGAAACATTTAATCTAATCTCATTTGCTATAGGCGTATAAAAACTATCAAATAAATCAGCGTATTCTAAATTCGCTGCGTTAGAACTTTCATAAATGTCTAAAATTTTTCCTTCTTGGTAAATTCCACATGTGCCTATAAAAATCACTCTATCTACTTTTACTTGACTTAAAATTTTACCTAGAGAAAAAGCAGAATTAACCAAACCTATGCCTATACTTTGTGCAAATTTAAAATCCTCATTTCCTCCTGCACATACTATAAGATTTTTCAAAAATTAACCTTTATAAAAAATAATTCAAATTTTATCTAATTAGCGCTTAAAATAATGCTATAATTAATATTTTTTAGATAGAATAAATTTATGATAAAAGCAAAAAAACATTTTGGGCAAAATTTTTTATGTGATAAAAGCGTGGTAGATAAAATCATCCAAGCCATACCCAAAGATACTAAAAATATAGTTGAGATTGGGCCTGGCTTAGGTGATTTAACGCAAGAACTTTTGAAAATCCCACAAGCTCATATTAGAGCTTATGAGATTGATAAAGATTTGATTCCTATTTTAAATAAAAAATTTCAAAATGAGATTGAAGGTGGAAATTTTGAGCTTATTCATCAAAATGCAAGCGATGCTTTTGTTCAAGGAAGTTTAAGCGATAAAGAGTACTTTTTGGTAGCAAATTTACCATATTATATTGCTACAAATTTGATTTTAAAAGCCCTAGAAGATCAAAATTGTCTTGGGCTTATAGTAATGGTGCAAAAAGAAGTAGCACAGAAATTTTGTGCAAATGAAAAAGAAAGTAATTTTTCGGCTTTAGGGGTGCTTTGTGCATTGATATGCCAAAGACAAATGCTTTTTGATATACAACCACAAAGCTTTAATCCTCCACCAAAAGTTACTTCAGCTGTAATGAAGTTAATAAAGACTATTCATTATCAGCAAAAATGTGAAAATATAGAAGCTTTTAAAGAATTTCTTAGAGCTTGTTTTCAAAATCCTAGAAAACAACTCTTATCTAATTTTAAAAATAAAAAAGAAAAAATTTTAAAAGCATTTGAAGCACTAGATATCTCTTCTACCTCAAGAGCTCATGAAATTAGCGTTGATTCATACCTTAAAATTTATGACCATTTAAAGGATGACTATGAGCGAAGAAAACAAAACTCAAGAGCAAAATAAAACTAAAAGATTTAATAAATTCAAAAACAAAAGAAAAAAAGATTCACAAAATCAAGAGCAAAATAGTGAAATTAAAAACGAAACAAAAGTAGAAAATACTCAAACTG
This sequence comes from Campylobacter sp. FU_497, assembly GCF_025772425.1. Classification (NCBI taxonomy): domain Bacteria; kingdom Pseudomonadati; phylum Campylobacterota; class Epsilonproteobacteria; order Campylobacterales; family Campylobacteraceae; genus Campylobacter; species Campylobacter sp. FU_497. The sequence continues at coordinate 71,850 of NZ_JAKMSC010000006.1, forward strand.
AAGCTAGCGAAGAAAAAAAGAAAAAGAAAAAAAATAGAAATTTACCTTCTAAATTAAGTGGTAATGAAGAATGGCAAATAGAACTTGCTAAAAGCATAGAAGCTAATAAAATCATGCACGAGCTAAGACTTCACCCTTTAAAACACAACAACTCAAGCGAACATAAAATTCGTATTACACCTTTGGGTGGGCTTGGGGAAATCGGTGGAAATATCACTGTTTTTGAAACCAACAACGATGCGATTATCGTTGATATAGGTATGAGTTTTCCAGATGGAACCATGCATGGAGTAGATATTATCATACCTGATTTTGACTATGTAAGAAAGATTAAAAATAAAATTCGCGCTATCATCATCACTCATGCTCATGAAGATCATATCGGTGCTGTACCGTATTTTTTCAAAGAATTTCAATTTCCTATCTACGCAACACCTTTAGCACTAGGTATGATTTCAAATAAATTTGAAGAACATGGTTTAAAGGCTGAGCGTAAATGGTTTAGACCTATAACAAAAAGACAAATTTATGAAATAGGTGAATTTAATTTAGAATGGATTCACATAACCCACTCTATCATCGATGCTTGTGCTTTGGCTATTAAAACTAAAGCAGGAACCATCATACACACTGGCGATTTTAAAATAGATCAAACACCAATTGATGGTTATCCAACGGATTTAAGTCGTTTAGCTCAATATGGCGAAGAAGGTGTGCTTTGCCTTTTAAGTGATAGTACAAACTCATATAAAGAAGGCTATACAAAAAGCGAAAGCTCTGTAGGACCTACTTTTGATCAAATTTTTGCCAAAACTAAAGGCAGGGTAATCATGAGCACCTTTAGCTCTAATATCCACCGCGTATATCAAGCTATTAGTTATGGTTTAAAATACGGCAGAAAAGTATGTGTTATAGGACGTTCTATGGAAAGAAATCTCTATACCACTATGGAACTTGGCTATATTAAGCTTGATAGAAAAATTTTCATTGACGCTGATGAAGTAAGCAAATATAAAGATAATGAAGTACTAATTGTCACTACAGGAAGTCAAGGCGAGACTATGAGTGCTTTATATAGAATGGCAACTGATGAGCATAAATTTATCAAAATCAAACCTAGCGATCAAGTTATCATTTCAGCTAAAGCAATACCAGGTAATGAAGCAAATGTTTCTGCTGTGCTTGATTTTCTTTTAAAAGCAGGAGCTAAAGTAGCTTATCAAGAATTTAGTGAAATTCATGTAAGCGGACATGCTAGTATAGAAGAACAAAAACTCATGCTAACTTTAGTAAAACCTAAATTTTTCTTACCAGTGCATGGAGAGTATAATCATATCAATAAACACAAAGAAACCGCTCTAAAATGTGGCATACCTGAAAGAAACATCTACTTAATGAGTGATGGGGATCAAGTAGAGCTTTGCCAAAAATACATCAAACGCGTAAAAACAGTTAAAACAGGAAAAGTCTTTGTGGATAATCAAATCAACAAACAAATCGCAGATGATGTGGTAATCGATAGACAAAAACTAGCAGATAGTGGCATAGTTGTCATCATCGCCCAGCTTGATAAAGCAAGTAAAACTCTTATTAATAAACCAAGAGTATTTAGTTATGGCTTGGTAGCTGATAAACAAGATGGAGCATTCTCAAAAGAAATGAGTGATGTTTTAAGTCAATTTTTCCCAAATGTAAAAGATGAAATTTTAGATAATCCAAAAGTTTTAGAAGCTCAAATTAGACAAGTACTAAGAAAGCATATTTTTAGAAAAATCAAAAAATATCCGACTATAGTACCAACTATTTTTGTGATGTAAAGTAAAATTATGAGAATTAATAAATTCATCTCACACAATAGCAAATATTCTCGCCGTGAGGCTGATGAGCTAATCAAGCAAGGCTTAGTAAAAATCAATAAAAAAACAGCCTTGCTAAGTGATAGTGTAAATGCTGAAGATAAAGTTTTTATCAATGGTAAAAAACTCCATAAAAAAACACAATTTTCAGTCATCATTTATCATAAACAAAAAGGTGAAATAGTTAGTAAAAAAGATGATAGAGGTAGAAAAACCATCTATCATACCCTGCCGAAACAATTTAGCACTTGGCTTAGCGTAGGAAGGCTTGACTTTGCAAGCGAGGGATTACTTTTATTAACTGATTCACCTGTGATAGCAGATGCGCTTATGCATAGTGATTTAGAAAGAGAATATTACTTAAAAGTAAAAGGTAATATAGATAAAAATGTTATCGAAGCTATGCAAAATGGCTTAGAAATTCAAAATGAAAAAAAAGGGGCTCACGCTAAAACTAAAATAACCTCAATGAGTTTTGCTCCATTTTTAGGCTTTGAAATTTTTGGCTCAAGCGGAGGCTATACGAAGCTAAAAGTAATCATTAATGAAGGTAAAAATAGAGAGCTAAGACGCTTTTTTGGACATTTTGATTTAGAAGTGATGGATCTTAAAAGAGTAGCTTTTGGAGCATTAGATCTTGGTATGTTAAAAGCTGGCAAATATCGTTATCTAGAAAATGGCGAGTATGAAAAACTACGTGATTTTTTAAAAACAAATGATATTAGGTATTAAAATTAATACTTTAAAAATACTTAAATTAATTAAAATTTAATTTTAATTTTGTATAATTAGCAATTTAATTTATATAAAAAAGGAAAATTATGGCAAACCATAAATCTGCTGAAAAAAGAGCAAGACAAACTATCAAAAGAACTGAAAGAAATAGATTTTATAGAACAAGATTAAAAAACATTACAAAAGCGGTTCGCGAAGCAGCAGCAAATAACGATAAAGAAGCTGCACAAAATGCATTAAAAGTAGCTAATAAAAGCATTCACGCTATGGTAAGTCGTGGATTTTTAAAAAAACAAACTGCATCACGCCGTGTTAGCAGATTAGCATTATTGGTAAATAAATTAGCATAATTTAATGTTAGCTGATAAACTCAAACCTTTTTTAGCACGCTTTGATGAGTTAAACACTCTTCTTAGCGATGTTAATATCTCTAATGATATTTCTAAAATGACAGCTCTATCTAAAGAGCAAAAAAATTTAGAACCCATAGTAGAAAAAGCAAAAGAATACCTCAAAACCTTAGATGATATAGAAGAGAATAAACTTCTTTTATCTGATCCTGAACTAGGGGAACTTGCAAAAGAAGAACTTAAAAATCTCGAAGCTTTAAAGCCACAACTTGAAGAAGAATTAAAAATTCTTTTACTACCTAAAGATCCAAACGATGATAAAAATATTTTTTTAGAAATTCGTGCAGGCACAGGTGGCGATGAAGCTTCTTTATTTGTTGGGGACTTAGTAAAAGCTTATATACGCTATGCTGAAAATCGTGATTATAAATACGAAATCGTAAGCTCAAGTGAAGGTAGCGTAGGAGGATTTAAAGAAATTATCATTCTTATCAAAGGAAATGGAGCTTATTCAAGGCTAAAATACGAAGGTGGTACGCATAGGGTTCAAAGAGTGCCTGAAACAGAATCTCAAGGTAGAGTTCATACTTCAGCTATTACAGTGGCTATTATGCCTGAAGTTGATGATGTTGAAATTCAAATCAATCCAAATGATTTAAAAATCGATGTAATGCGTAGTAGCGGTCATGGTGGACAAAGCGTAAATACCACAGATAGTGCTGTGAGAATCACTCATATTCCAACAGGTATAGTTGTAGTAAATCAAGATGGTAAAAGCCAACATAAAAACAAAGAAAGCGCCATGAAAGTCTTAAAAGCAAGACTTTTTGAAATGCAAGAACAAGAACGCTTAGCTAAAGAAAGCGAGGCAAGAAAATCACAAGTTGGAAGTGGCGATAGAAGCGAACGCATACGCACTTACAATTTCCCTCAAAATAGAATTAGTGATCATAGAATAAATCTTACTTTATATAGACTTGATGCGATTTTAGAAGGTGGGCTTTTTGATGAGATCATCGAGCCATTAATCGCTTATTATCAAGCAGAAGCTTTAAAACAAGAAAATTTATAATTTCTTGTTTTAATTATTGCTTGCTAGCAAAACTCTATATTGTTCTTTATCTACATTCATCAAAAGAGAAGCGAGTTTAAAAGCTCTAAATTTTTCCATTACAAAAAGATCTTTGCTATCTTTTAAGACTATAGCAACTAAATTTTTCATTACTTTATCAAGCCAAATATTTTTATATTTATCATTTGCTGAATGGTATCTTCCAATGGCATTCCAACTAAAACCATGCTTTTGTATAATCTCATGAAGCAATCTTGCTGCTGTGTCGATATTTACACTAGATTTTACAATCTCTTTTTCGGCAATTTTGTAGCGTTTTAAATGAATACTATTAATTTGCATTAAACCATAATCTCTTGTTTGATTTTTATTTTTACCTATGATATTATGCTTATATGCAGCATTTTCTGTTAAAGCTATAGCCTTAAGTAAAGCCATAGGTATGTTGTATTTTCTAGCTGCAGCTTTAAAGTCTTTGTCATACTTATAAAAATTTTCAGGTATATAAGTATCACCTATAAAAATTTTTGTATCAAAGGCAAAAGTAAAATTAAAAAATACTACTAATAATAAAATCCTTTTTAACATTTTACTCCTTTATATTACTTATGCTATAGCAAATTTATAAATAAAAAATATGTAAATAAGTTAATAAATTATCTAAGAATTTCTTTGATAGTAAGTTGAGGCGTGATTAATCCTCTAAAATTATTTTTGGAAACACTAGCTATAAAGTTGATATTTTCCCCAATTTCTGGTTCATAGTCAAAGTTAAAAAATAAAGCTTCTAAAGTCTTATTTCCTTGTGTTAGAATAAGTTTTATATGATTTTCATCTTTACCAAGTCTTCTTTTATTTTTTACAAAAAGCTTATCAAATTTAAAATAAGGTCTTGGGTTTTTATGTCCGAAAGGTTCAAAAAATTCTAATATCTCTAAAAGTTCAAAATCAACTTCATTTGGGTCAATACTACCCAAAACCTCATCAGCATTGTAAAAATCATCTTTAGGGATATTTTGACAAATTTCATAAAGCTTACTTTTAAAAACACCAAATTTTTCAAGCTCTACCAAAACTCCAGCTGCACCTTTATGCCCACCATAGCTTAAAACAAAGTCTTTAACTTGCTCTATAATATTTAAAATATCTATCCTACCTACACTTCTAACACTAGCTTTAGCCTTTTGATCACATTCTGAAAAAACAAAGGCAGGTTTGTTAAAATGCTTTGCTAAGCGACTTGCAACTATACCCAAAACACCCTCATGCCAGTTTTGACCATTGACAATAATCACAGGATCATTTTCATCAACTTGTTCTAAACACTGCTTAAAAAGCTCGCGTTCTTCATCTTTACGGCTATTATTATAAGCAATGATTTGCTCTAAATACCCCATAACTTCATCAATATTTTTAGAATGTAAAAATTTATAAGAAATAATTGCATCATCCATTCTGCCTGCACTATTAATCAAAGGTGCGATTAAAAAGCTAATATTATCAAGCTCAAATTTATCCTTACCAAAATACTGCTTAATCGCTTTAAATGCAACTCGTTTTGAATCATTAATACACTCTATACCTTTTCTAACTAAGGCTCTGTTTAAATCTCTAAGCTCCATCATATCTGCAATAATTGCAATTGATAAAAGCTCTATAAATTTACACATATTATAATTAATCTTACATACTTCTTTTATAGCAGCGACTAAATACCAAGCCACTTGAGCACCACAAATTTCAATATCAGGAAATTCACAATCTTGTTGTTTAGGATTAATGATCGCATAAGCTTTTGGTAAAGTAGCTGGAGGCATATGATGATCGGTAATGATTAAATCAATTCCTTTTTGTAAACAAAGCTCTGCTGCATCAAAAGCTGCTATACCATTATCTACAGTGATGATTAAATCTACTCCATCAAGTTCATTGATGATTTCTTCATTTAGACCATATCCATCTTTAAAACGATTTGGAATTTTTACCACATAGTCATATCCGATATCATCAAAAAATTCAGATAAAATCACACAAGAAATCACCCCATCTACATCATAATCCCCAACAATAGCAAGCTTTTGATTTTTTTCAATCGCTTCTTTAATACGTAAAGCACCTTTATAGACATCTTTTAAACAAGATGGCATAGGTAAATCACAAAGCTTTACATGCGTATCATTGATAAAACGCTGGTGTAAAATTTCTTTTATTTTGACTTTATTTAGCATGATTTGTTAAAGATGCCTTGATAAAAGAAAAAATAGCCGGATTAACCCTAACTAAGCGTGAAGTAAATTCAGGGTGAAACTGCACTGCTAAGAAAAATGGATGATCTTTAAGCTCTACAGCCTCAACTAAACCTTCATTTTCCCCGCTTATAATAAGCCCATTTTTCTCAAACATTTCTTTGTATTTTGGATTTGCTTCATAGCGGTGGCGGTGGCGTTCTTTTACGCTTTTTTGATTATTATAAACCTTGCTTAAAAGTGTATTTGGCTTGATATGACACTCATAAGCTCCAAGACGCATAGTTCCACCAAGTGGAGTTTTACTTGTTCTAATTTGCTTTTCTCCACTTGCGTCAATAAATTCATCAATCAAAAAGATGATAGGATTTTTACAATTTGGATTAAATTCATGAGAATTTGCATCTTCTAGTTTTAAAACATTGCGTGCAAATTCCACTAAAGAAAGCTGCATACCCAAACAAATTCCTAAAAATGGAATTTTATTTTCTCTTGCATATTGTATGGCTTTGATTTTTCCTTCTACTCCACGATAACCAAAACCACCTGCTACTAAAATCCCACTTACATCTTTAAAGCTTTCTTCAACATTTGCATTTTCTAATTTTTCACTATCAATCCATTTTAAATTTACTCTCGCATCAAGTGCTGCACCTGCATGGATAATGGCCTCTGTTAAGCTTTTATAACTTTCTTTTAAATCTACATATTTTCCTACAAAAGCAATGCTAAGTTCATTACTTGGAGCGATGACCCTTTTTACCAAAGAATCCCATTCGTTCATATTTGGCTTTAAATTTTGAAGATCTAATAAACTTGCAATAGAATTTAAAATATCTTGTTTTAAGAAATTTAGTGGAATTTGATAAATACTAGCTGCGTCTACACTTTCTATAACACAATTTTTTTCAACTCCACATGAAATTGCGATTTTGTCTTTTAACTCTCTATCTAAAGATTTTTCACTTCTGCAAATAATCATATCAGGGCTTATACCTATACGGCGTAATTCTCCCACACTATGTTGAGTTGGTTTTGTTTTAAGCTCTCCTGCTGCTTTGATAAATGGCACTAAAGTTAAGTGAATATTAATAGCATTGTATTTACCCACTTCAAGCTTTAAAGCTCTAATGGCTTCTAAAAATGGCAAGCCTTCTATATCTCCTACTGTACCACCTATTTCAACGATTAAAATATCTTTATCAACTCCGGCTTTTTTAATGCGATCTTTTATCTCATCAACTATATGAGGGATTACTTGTATGGTTTTTCCTAAATAATCTCCTCTTCTTTCTTTTTCTATAACACTTTGATAAACTCTACCTGTTGTGAAGTTATTATCCTGAGATAAGCTCTCATTTAAAAATCTCTCATAATGTCCTAAGTCTAAATCTGTCTCAGCTCCATCTTCAGTTACAAAAACTTCTCCATGCTCTAAAGGACTCATCGTACCAGGATCTACATTAATATAAGGATCTGCTTTTAAAATACTTACTTTTAAACCTGAATTTTTTAAAATCGTAGCTATAGAAGCTGCTGCTATGCCTTTTCCTAATGAGCTTAAAACACCACCGGTTACAAAAATATACTTAGTTTGTTTTAATTTCATAAAATAACCTTAATTTCTTTTTTTGAAATTATAACGAATAAAAAATTTTATTTTTATAAACATTTGTGTAAAATTCAATTATTTTTGAAGGAAATTTTCGATGAAAATCACATTATTAAATCATACTCCACTTTCTGTATGCTCTCATGCAACAAGAACATGTTGGCAAAGTTTTGACAAAGGCGATTGTGGTGGTGAGAAAGACAAAGAATTAATCGATCGTGTGGGAAATAAATTCAAACATGCTTCAACCTTAGAGCATTTAAACTATACTTTTTATATACAAGGTATTTCAAGAGCATGCTTACAAGAAGTTGCAAGACACCGCCACACTAGTCCTAGCGTAAAAAGCACAAGATATACTTTAAAAGAACTAAGAAATGAAAGTGAATTTAAAGAAAATGACTTTGAAAATGCTAAAAGATACTTGGTATTAACCGGAAATGAAGTGGTAGATAATGCAAGTATCAAAGCTTTAGAAAATCTGCGTTTGATTTTGCAAAATAGCATTAGTTTAGACATAGCAAAATACTGCTTACCAGAAAGCTATAAAACAGAATTAACTTTAACGATTAATGCAAGAAGTTTGCAAAATTTTATCACTCTAAGAAGCTCAAAATCAGCCCTTTGGGAGATAAGACAACTCGCAAATGCTTTATTTGAAAACTTGCCTGAGGAACATCAATTTATTTTTAAACATTGTGTTTATCAAGAAGAAAATTCCCAAGATTGATTGGGAATTTTTACTATATTTTTTTAAGAAATTCAGTTTTTAAAACAATCACACCAAATTTATCTACCTTAGCTTCAATTTCGGTGTCTTTGTTTGTAAGTTTAATGTTTTTTATAGTCGTACCACGCTTTAAAGTAGTGCTTGCACCTTTTACTTTCAAATCTTTCACAACACTTACACTATCACCTGCATTAAGCTCAGTTCCATTTGCATCTTTTGGCATATATTCTCCTTAGAATTTATAAGTATATCCTAGATATAAACCATAATTTGTTTGTTTAGGATCATAAAAGTTTGATGAATTAGCAGTGCTGAAATTTCTTGTATTGTAATGAGTTTGCTCGGCTTTAAAACCAAACTCAATTTCATTTGCTTGATTTAACTCATATAAAGCACCGATTTTTGCCCCATAAGTATAACCATCAAAGTCTTGAGATAATGATAATATACTTGTTTTTAAAGTCATATCCGTTCTTGCATAACCACCATATACACCTAAAACTGCTCTTGTTTTTTCAAAGATTTTTGGAGTAAAATCATAACCAAGCAAAAACTTATGTGTAGTAAATTCTCCATCAATTTTAAAACTTGTGGTATTGATTACATCACTAAATTCACTTGAATAATTATAAGCACCATAAATTCTATGGTTTTCATTAAAACGATAACCAACTCTTAAACCAAAAACAGGAACATCACCTTCTAAATCACCATTAAATTTTTTATTATTTTTAGTATGATCAAGATCAGATTTTACCTTAGTATGGAACCATCCTGCATCAATACCTAAAAGCAAACCCGAATTTTCATCAGCTAAAGCCAAATTTGAAACCAAAGCAACACTTGCTGCTAAACTAAATAATTTTAATTTCATATTTTCCTCCTTTAAAATAAGACTTAATATATCCTTTTATTTTTAATAAAAATTTAATTTTGTGGCACTACTAAGTCAGATCTGCATTCAATCACAGTATGCACATTACCACGAGGGTTAAAATCGCCTACTACTTTTATCCATTTTGGATCAAGTTTTTCTTTTAAAGTATTATAAATTTCATTAATACTTGCTTCATGTGAAACATTTCTATACATAAAGGTATTGATATAAAGTTTAATTGCTTTAAGTTCTACTACTAATTTATTTGGAATGTATTCTAAGTAAATTGTAGCAAAATCAGGATACCCACTACGCGGACAACAACACATAAATTCAGGCAAAGTGATTTTAATCACATAATCATTTTTAGCATCATTTGGCCAAACTTCCATATTTTCTACACTAAATTCTTTGATTTCTTTTTCACCATATCGCATTTATAATCCTTAATTTGTTTTTAAAACTTTATAATATCACAATATTTTATATTTTATTTTGACAAAATTTAAAAAGCTTATCTTGAAGTAAAAGCAATTTTTCGCTTTCATTACTAAGAATTTTTATACACAAACCCTCATAAAAAAGTTGATTTATATCATCAAATAAAGCTTTTAATTCTTCATAAAACTCATCGTATCCAAAAAGATAAATACTCAAATAATGCGTATGATTTGCAAAAAAATTTAACTCATTTTCTTTCATATAAGAAGGATTGATTTTAATTTTATCATTTAAAATTAAAGTATCATTTCTATAAATTTGAGTTAAACTCTCATAATTTTTAAAAGCAAATTTTTCATCCATAGCCACTCTACCAAAAATGACAAAATCAACATAAACTAATCTTGAAAAAGAAGCTAGATTGATCTTTGTATTTTGTATAAAATTTGCATTTTCTTGAAGCAAAAGTGGCTTTGGCATATAAAAAAAGCTTGCATTTTCTT
>NZ_JAKMSC010000007.1:0-77982 GCF_025772425.1 Campylobacter sp. FU_497
AACCAACTTGAAAAAATTAAAGATAAATATAGAAAGAATTTATACACCATAAAAAAAAGTCTGTACTATAAAATAGGCAATAAAATTCTAAATGAAAAAAATATCATAAAAAAAGTAAAAATATTTTTAGCGTTATATCATAAGATTAAAAATAGTAATTATTTAAACAGCATCCAAGAATGCGGTACAAATCCTCTTCTAAGCAAAAAGGAAGCTTTTGCTTATACATTAGGAAAGGAAATTTTTGCTATCAATCATAAATCATTTTCTAAAAAAGTTAAAACAATAAAACTTATGTTAAAATGTCATAAATTTTAAAGGATAAATCGTGTTTGATTATCAAGTTTCCATCATTATACCAATTTACAATGTAGCACCATACTTAAAAGAATGTCTAGATAGCGTTGTCAATCAAAGCTATAAACATTTAGATATTGTTTTAGTAGATGATGGAAGTGATGATGGAAGCTTAGATATAGCTTTAGAATATCTCAATAAAGATGAAAGAATATTTTTAATCTCTAAGGAAAACGGAGGATTAAGTTCGGCAAGAAATATGGGATTAGAATTTATAAAAGGAACTAAACTTAGAAGCTTTTTTGAAGATGAGAAAGAACAAGATATAATCTCTTTTACCTCAACTCATACTTTCGATAAAAATACAAAAATAATTAGCAAAGAAACTATAAAATCAAATTTTATACCTATTCAAAAAAGATACATAAAAACAAATATAGAAAATATAAATGATTTATTAGTGCAAGAGCTACCAAATTCTATAATTCACTTTTTAGATTCAGATGATTATTTTTTAAATGACTGCATAGAGCTTTGCGTGAAAGAAATGATTGAAAAAGATTTGGATATTTGTGCGCATGGGTTTGAAGAATATCATGAAGAAAATTCTTGTTTTTTAAAAAAACCACCAACAGATCTAATGCAAAAAAGTAAAAAAATATTTTTTAATACCGGTATAGAACTATTGCAAGAAAATAACTTTTTTCAGTTTTATTTTGCTTGGCAAGGAACTTTTAAGGCTAAAATTTTAAATCAATATAATCTTCGTTTCACTCATGGAATTTATCATGAAGATCATGATTTTGGAACCATATTGTTTTGCTTGGCTAAGAAAGTTTTTTATATCAATATAACCTTAATGATATATAGAATCAGAAAAGGCTCCATAACAAATATCCAAAATACTCCGATACCAAGCAAGATGCCTAAACATTTAGAACCACTAAGAAAACATTTTAATAATTATAAAGAACTTAGAGAATATTTTCGCCTACACTGCCTACTAGTTATTTTTTTAAAAATACAAAAATTTGACAATCAAACCTATTTTTTAAAAAAATCATCAAAAAGTTATTTGTACTCTATAGCACAAAAGAAAATTACAAAAGATCCTCTAAAAATCCGTGAGAATCTATATAAGTACTTAAAATTTGTTAAATTATATAAACTATATTACATAATTAGATTGCACATTAGACATCCAAAAAAAATAATCTCATTATTTAATAAAACTCGATAATAATCTAAATATTTTATATTGAATCTTTGATATCTTATAAGATTTTAAATCTTTAAGTTTTCTCTGAGCACACAGTGGGTCTTTGCTAAATTTTTTTATCTTAAATGCATTTTTTATATAAAAATATAAAATCACTTTTTTTAAAAACAAAGAAATTGTTTTATCTGGATAACTACTAATAAAATTAATTAACTCTAAGGCTATTAACACCCAACTAGAATACCTAAAATATTCCTTTGCTAAAAATGCATCTCCATTAAAAGCATCTAATATATTTCTAAAATGAGGAAGTATGTTATCTTTAATGATTATCTTATCTTGATTTGTTGATGAATTTGCTCGAATTCTGTAATAATAAAATACTTTAGGATAAACATAAATACTCTTAGCTTGCGAAAAAAGCAAAATTCCAAATAAATGATCTTCAGCAAAAATACCATCTTTAAATTTTATTTTTTTATCTTTTATGTGATTAAAATTTATCATACCCGAACAAACAAAAGAAAAATCTTTCATCTTGCTTCTTGCTAAATATCGCAACCATTCTAGTGAAGTAATCTTTTTTTCTTGTTTTATATTAATGTCTTTTAGCCTACTACTTTGACTTTGATTTTTACAAGATATTTCATAGTATTTTGCCTCATCAAACCAAACCACATCTACCCCATCCATTCTAGGTACACATTCTTCTATACAGTTTAATTCCCAATAATCATCAGAATCTAAAAAGATAATATAATCTATAATAGGATAAGTAAAGCTAGTTAAATCTTGTTCATTATTAAAAGCTTTATAGCTTTTATATACAGTATATATTTCATAAGGATTATTACCTTCTATATTAAATTCTATTAAAGAATTTTCTTTTATAGTTTGGGTTTTGTTTTTGAGTTTATATTCTCCACTAAAATATTCTATACCTACATTTCTTGCTGTGCTTTGTCCACCATTTTTTTTATCAAAAAGAGTTATTCTTTTATCTTTTAAAGTGTATTCTTTTGCAATATTAAGTGAGTTTTCATCTGTACTACCATCATTTACTAGTATGATTTCTAAATTAGTATAAGTTTGATTGATTACACTATCTAAACATTCTTTTAGATATTTTTCTACATTGTATATGGGGATTACTACGCCTACGGTTTTCATATATGCATAACCTTGATTATTTTTGATATTATATCAAAAAACTTTTTAGGAATATATATGCAAATACAACAAAATAGCCCTTTATTTTATAATAATTTAATAAAAAAATTAAGCTCATTTATACCTATAAAATCAATAAGAAGAAAATTAAGAAATCACATTCAATATAAACTAGAACATCCTAAAGTGACTAATTATCTTTTAAACAACTATGTCAATCCTTTTTTAGAAGGGAAAATTCCTCATTTTAATTTTGAAAAAAAATATCATTTTATAAACGATAAAATTATTTGGCAGTTTTGGTACCAAGGTAAAGATCAAGCTTCACCTATGATACAGCAATGTTTCAATTCAGTGCAAAGTCAAATGAAAGATGATTACACAATCATCATTTTAGATAAAGATAATATAAAAGATTACCTTGATTTTCCACCATATGTTATAGAGAAATTAGAAAGTAATTTTTTTGGAGAAAAAACTATAACTTTTTTTTCAGATCTTTTAAGAGTATGCTTGCTTGCAACTTATGGTGGTATATGGTGTGATGCAAGTATATTTTTAAGTTCTAAAATTCCTAGTGAACTTTGCGATAAAGACTTTTTTACCTTTGAAAGATCAAAAACAAAACCTAGTAAAGAAAAATTGAAAAAATTTATCAAAAGTGGATATTTTTCTTACGGATATTTTAACTGGAATGATGATTTTAAGGTTAAAATACTAAATAGTTTTATAATCTCAAAATCTCATCACAAAAATATCCAAGCTATGAAAGATATACTTATATACTATTGGTCAAATGAGAAAAACCTTAATAACTTTTATTATTTTACTTTTCAAATTATCTTTGAACTTTTAAAAGAACATGGCTTTGTAAATGATACCTATAAAAATATGAGCGATATAGAATGCCATTTATTACAATTTAGCGCCAAAGAAAAATTTAATCCAACTCTTTGGGAAGAAATTCAAAAGCAAAGTTTTTTACACAAACTCACGCATTTTAAATCTATAAAAAAAGATTCAATGATAGATAAAATCATCATGCAAAGTTGATTTTATCTAAAAATACTTTTTATTTTTTGCCAAATTTTCCAAAGATCATAAGGAATTTTTGTTTGGATAAAAGGTTTAATTATAGGTAATTTTTCCTTTAAATTTAAAGGATCTTTTTTAAATTTTTTAATCATCAAAGCTTTTTTTACATAAAAAGGCAAAAATGTCTCTTTTATAGCCAATACATTTTCACTTTTTTGATCTTTAAAAAATTCTATTAATTCTAAAGCTGTTATCATCCTACTTGCTGCTTTTAAATAATTTTTTGCCTCTTTAGCATTTTCTCCAAAAAATTCATATAAGTCTTTAAAATACTCTGACACATTTGCCCTTGTAACTTTTTTGTCATGATTAGATATACTATTTGCTCTCAAACGGCACAAATACAATCTTTTAGGAAAAATATAAATATTACTAGCACAGCTAAATAAAACCATGCCAAAATGAATATCTTCATTGATAATTTTGTTAATAAATTTAAGTTTTAATTGTTTTAAAAATGAAAAATCTATCATACCGCCCCAACTAAACGAAATATCTCTAGAACCTACTTTTGTAGCTTGTTTAGCATAGTCTCTTGGAGTGATAGTGCATTCTTGAGTAAAATTAAATATATTCATCCTTGTCTTTTGACCTTTATCTTCTATACCATCATCATAAATGCAAGCATGATCAAACCATAATACATCTACATTTTGCATTCTCGCAACGCACTCTTCTATGCAGTTTAACTCCCAATAATTATCAGAATCTAAAAAGATAATATAATCAATCTTTGGAATTTCTAATTTATCATCTACTAAAGCATTTTTATGTTTATAAATTTTATAAATATTTTGTGGGTTATTACCAATAATATTAAAAATATTTAATTCATTTTCTTGTTCAATATGTTGTATTTCATATTCTCCATAAAAAAATTCTATACCTACATTTCTAGCACTGCTTAAACCACCATTTTTTTTATCAAAAAGAGTGATTCTTCTATCTTTTAAAGTGTATTCTTTTGCAATATTGAGTGAGTTTTCATCTGTACTACCATCATTTACTAGTATGATTTCTAAGTTAGTATAAGTTTGATTGATTACACTATCTAAACATTCTTTTAGATATTTTTCTACATTATATATGGGGATTACTACGCCTACGGTTTTCATACTTTATCTCCAAGTTATTTTTTTATTTTTTATAGTTTCAAGATAAATTTGATGATTAATTTCAAGCATATTTTTGCTATTTTCTTCATGGTAAATATGATAAGCTAGAGCATTAAATTTAAGCCTTTTAAACGCTCCGTCATTAAATAAAAATCTAGCTACAAACTCACTATCTTCCCTACCCCAACCTATAAATTTTTCATTAAATCCCTCAATGGCTTCAAAATCACTTTTATAAAAACTCATATTGCAAGTTTTACTACCTTTAACAAGTTGTGATTTTTTAAAAAATTTCTTAGTTAGTTTTGAAAATTTATATATACATTTAGCTAAAAAAATATTTCTTTGATTTTTAAAACCTTTTTTGTCAAATGCCAAACTAAAATCATTTTTTCTTAAAAGTTCTTTGCTTTCATTTTCATTTAAAATAGTTCTTGATCCTTGCAAAATAGTCTTTAAACTAGCAAATTTTAAATGGTCACCGATGAAGTTTTTTTCTAAAATCATATCCCCATCAATTAAAACAATATATTCACTATCAGAAGCATTAATTGCCTTATTGCGACTTGCCGCAGCACGAAACCCCTCATCTTCTTGCCAAATATGCTCTAACTTACATGGAAAATCTTTCTGATAAACTTGTATAAGTTTAGTCGTATCTTCCCTGCTTCCATCATCAGCTATTAAAACCTCATCTGGTAAAGGCTCTAAGTTTTTAACGCTATCAAGCACCAAAGCAAGCCTTTCTTTTTGATTATAGGTTGTGATGATTAAAGCACAAGTTTTTGGCTTTTGTTTTTTTAACTCATACAATTTCATATATTTAAAAAAGGCCCCAAGACCATTGCAAGTACTTATGATAAAGCCTTTATAGCCATAAAAAATCCCTTTTTTCAAAACATAATTTCTAAAAAAAGTCCAAATTCCTCTTAACAATGCCTTGCAAATGCTACTTTCTTTATGTAAATTTTGCAAAGCCCAAAGCTTGGAGTATTTTTGAAGCTTATCTAGCAAACTATCGATATCCTCAAAAGCAAAATGCCTCAAACCATTTTGCAACTTAATTTTTTTGCTATCTTCATGTAAAATCAAACTCTCATGCACCAAATTTTCATTAAAATTGGTATGGGTTTTATTAAACACCCGCATTACATGATCAGGCCACCACCCACAAGCTTTAATCCACTCTCCATTATATAAATTTTCTCTTGGTAAAGCTATGATATCTTCTTTATTAGGCTCAATTTGCCCTAATTCTTGTAAAAATTCTTTCTTAGTAAGCTCATCTGCGTCAATATTAAAAATCCAATCATTACTAGCATAACTTATGGCTAAATTTTTCAAAGGTCCAAAACCTATAAATTTATGCTGATAAATCTTGATATTTTTATAACTTTTACTAAACTCATAAACAATTTTTAAAGTATCATCATTGCTATCATTTTCTATCAAAACTATCTCGCCAAATTCTTGCAAAGATTCCAAGCAAGCTTTTAAAGTTTTTTGAGCATTTTTAACAATCATTATCACACTAATTTGCTTTAAATCCATTTTATACCCTATAAATATAATTCATGATTGTATCTTTTAAATCTCTTATGAAAGAAAAAATACTCATCAGGTTTAAATTTAATCATCTCTTCACAACACTTTGCTTGATACTTAGTAAGCTCTTCTATACTTGCCTTGCTTGCATCTAAAGCCTTAAAAGTTTTTACAAAAAATTTCTCATCTTTTTGATACACAAAACAAGGTAAAATCATAGCATTTGTTTTTTTTGCAAGCACACTTGCACCTGCTATAAAATTTACTTCTTGATTAAAATACTGTATTTTTATACTTTCATTATCCACTGCATCTTGATCGGTTAAAATTCCAAGCGATCTACCTTCTTTTAAGGCTTTTAGCATTTTTTTAAGCCCGCCCTTTTTTTCTATAAGCTCTATGTTAAACTGCGTGCGATTTTTACTTAAAATTTTATCCATTATCACGCTATCAAGCGCTCTTCCAACTATGGAGATTCCTTGAAATTTAGCTCCAAAAGATAAAGCCAAAAGTTCCCAGTTGCCATAATGAGCCGTAGTTACGATTAAGGGTCTTTTACTTTGCATTATATTTAAAATTTGCTCCTCATCATCAAAGCAAATTTTATTGATGATTTCTTCTTTGCTTGCATTTTGATTTTTGATAAAATCAATCCCAAATTTAGCAAAATTTTTATAAATATTAAGACTAGTTTCATCGCGCCATTTTTGATCTTTTTCAGGAAAGCAAATTTTTAAGTTTGTGTCAATGATTTTACGGTGTTTGTGATTAAGCCTATAAGTGATTAAAGCAACCAAATTTGCAAAAGAGCTTAAAAGTTTTGAAGGTAAAATCTTCACAAGAACTTTTAACATGTAAAAAAGGCTTAGATATACATAATTTATCATTTTTCTAAAAGCTCACAAGCTAGTTTAAAAATATCTTTTTCATCGATATTTTGTATGCAAAAATCACTTTTATCTATATGCTTTGAATGCAGTATTTTTTTACCTGCATTGATTGTTTTGTTGATATTTGTTTCATAAGCATTTCTTTGACTAGGAGTAGCACCAAAAATCGTTATAGAAGGCTTGTTTAATGCAAAGGCTAAATGAGTAGGCCCGCTATCATTTCCGATAATCAAATCGCTTGCCTTAGTTAAAGCACAAAGCTCACTTAAGCTTAATTTTGGCGCAAGTTCTATTTTTAAATGTTTTAAATTTAAAACTATATCTTTAGCAAAATTAAACTCATTAACATTACCCCAACCAAGCATGATTTTTGCACTAGTAAAATACTCTAAAAGCATTCTACAAAGTAGTATCAAACGCTCTTTTGGGTAAATTTTATTAGGCATAGATGAGCCTACATGTATAAGTATATTTGGCGCACTTTCACTTAAAGAAAGTCTTTGTTCTAAGCTTTCTTTTAACTCATCATCTATACTAAAACAACTTTGTTTTAACTCTATATCGCTATGATCAAAATGCTCATTTAGCACATAAGCTACCAAAGAAAGATTACGCACGATAATATTTTCTTCATAATTACACGCAAATTTATGCGTATAAAAATTGCTCGCAAAACCCTCTTTGATACTTTCTTGATCAAAACCAAAAGTATTAGCACATAAAAATTTACTCACTAAAGCGGATTTAATCAAACCTTGCAAATCAATCACAACATCATATTTATTTTGTCTAGCTTCAAAAAGCATAGCAAAAACTTCTTTGAATTTTCTATCTTTTAAAGGCAGGGCATAAACTTCATTTATCATTGGATGATCTTGCAATAATCCTGCAAATCTTGCATCTACAAACCAATCAATACTCGCCTTAGGATAATGCTTTTTAATAAATTGTAAAACAATTACCGCATGGATGATATCTCCAAGTGCGGATAATTTAACCAAACCTATTTTCATATGCTACTTTATTTTTAAATTTTCTGTTATGATTTTAACAAAGATTTTTTTAAAAAAAGGTTTATCATGCAAGAATATATTTGCGTTTTTGATTGTGAGAGTATTCCTGATGTAGAATTGATAAAACATCTTTATGATTTTAATGGCGATGATTTAAGCATTAGCAAGCAAGCTTTAGAAAGACAAAAAGAAGAAAGCGGAAGTGAATTTTTACCCCTGCCTTTTCATAAAGTTGTAAGCATTTGTGCAGTGATTGCAGATAAATTTGGAAATTTCATCAAAGTCAATAAAATCAAAGGCGACAACGAAAAACAAATGCTAGAAGAGTTTTTTAACTTCATAGATAAACACCAACCCCGCCTTGTAAGTTTTAATGGCAAAAGCTATGACATGCCTTTGCTTGTTATAAGAGCATTAAAATACAATATCAACGCAAGTGCGTATTTAGACACAAGAGATAAATGGGATAACTACAAAAGCAAATTTGTAGAAAATAAACATTGTGATTTATTAGAATCTTTAGGAAGTTTTGGCCAAAAAGGCTTAAAACTTGACACACTTTGCGCTATGGCAGGACTTCCTGGAAAGTTTGATGTGCATGGAAATGAAGTATTAGAACTTTTTTATCAAAACAAATTAGAAAAAATTCACGAATACTGTGAAAGTGATGTGTTAAACACTTATATGCTATTTTTAAAATACGAACTCATCAAAGGCAATTTAACCCAAGAAGATTATCTTAATATTTTAGAAAATTTCAAAGAAGAGCTTTTGCAAAAACATAGTGAAAAAAGTTATCAAAAGCCATTTTTAGAAGCCATAGAAAAAGAAAAAAACAAGTTTTAAATTAATTAAGAAAAGTATATTAAAATAACTATTATTAAATATCACAAAAAGGATAAAAATGAAAATTTTAATCACCGGTGGCGCAGGATACATAGGCTCTCACACCTTAAAACAATTTCTAGAAACAAATCATGAAATTTGTGTATTAGATAATCTTTCAAAAGGCAGTAAAAAAAGTTTGGATGAACTTTCTAAAATCAGACCTTTTAAGTTTTTTGAGCAAGATTTAAGCGATTATGCTGGGATTAAAAAACTTTTCAAAGAAGAAAAATTTGATGCAATTGTGCATTTTGCAGCTAGTATTGAAGTTCCTGAAAGTATGGAAAATCCTTTAAAATATTATATGAACAATACCGCAAACACAAGTAATCTAATCCAAACTTGTTTAGAAACAGGTGTGAAAAAATTCATTTTTTCCTCAACCGCAGCTACTTATGGAGAGCCACAAACTCCTATTGTAGATGAGCAAAGTCCATTAGCACCGATTAATCCTTATGGACAAAGCAAACTAATGAGCGAAAAAGTCTTACAAGATGCTAATATGGCTAATCCTGAATTTAAATACTGCATTTTAAGATACTTCAATGTAGCAGGTGCTTGCATGAGTTATCCTATAGGACAACGCTATCCAAAAGCTACTTTACTTATCAAGGTTGCTGCTGAAGTAGCCACAGGAAAAAGAGAAAAACTTTATATTTTTGGCGATGATTATAATACTAAAGATGGCACTTGTATTAGAGATTTTATCCATGTTGATGATATTTCAAGTGCGCATTTAGCCGCTTTAGAATACCTAGAAAACAATGAAAGTAATATTTTCAATGTAGGCTATGGACATGGCTTTAGCGTAAAAGAAGTTATTGAAACCATGAAAAAAGTAAGCGGGGTAGATTTCACAGTAGAACTTGCACCAAAAAGAGCCGGAGATCCTTCTGTGCTTATTTCAAATGCTGATAAAATCAAAACTCTAACCAACTGGAAACCAAAATATGATGATTTAGAATTAATCTGCAAAAGTGCTTATGAGTGGGAAAAACAGTGTTAAAAAAACTTTTTTTCATACTCAATGCCCATGATAAGAAATTTTTATTTGCTTTGCTAATTTTTTCTATTTTTATAGGATTCATAGAAAGCTTTGCTATTTCTTTAATCATGCCCTTTGTATCGGTAGCGAGTAATTTTGAGCTTTTAGAAAAAAGCTCCTATTTTCAACCTATATATGAGTATTTAAATTTACCAAGTTATAAGATTATTGCTTATTTTGGCTGTATATTAATCGCCTTTTATATTTTTAGAGCCTTTTTAAATGCCTTTTATTTTCATTTGCTTGCGCGTTTTTCTAAAGGGCGTTACCACAGCCTTGCTTGTCGTATTTTTGATAAATACTTACACCTTGAATATGAAAATTTTACTAACAAAAATCAATCAGAACTTTTAAAAACCATCACACAAGAAGTATTTCATTTAAGCACTTTAATTAGCGCTTTTTTACTTATGCTAAGTGAAAGCTTTGTGGTGTTTTTACTTTATACTTTATTGCTAATTATCAACTATAAAATCACCCTAGCTTTAAGTGCTTTTTTACTTTTAAATGCTTTTATTTTGATTAAAATCCTCTCACCCTTGGTAAAAAAGGCTTCCATAGCTAGAGAAGAAGCAATGAAAAATTATTTTGAAATTTTAAATGCAAATTTAAACAACCTTAAAATCATCAAACTCAAAACCAAAGAACAAAGCACACAAAAGCTTTATGAAATTCAAAGTGGGCTTTTTGCCAAAGCAAACATTAGTAATGAAAGCATGTCAAGCATTCCTAGAATTTACCTTGAATGTATAGGTTTTTGTATGCTTTGTTTTATTGTAGTATATTTAGTTTTAAGATATGAAAGTGATATTTCATCTATCTTAGCAACTATCACCATTTTCGTAGTAGCTCTTTATAGGCTTATGCCAAGTGCTAATCGTATCATCACAAGTTATAATGAAATCACATATTATAAAAACTCTTTAGATATTATTTATAACATGCTCAATGAAAAAGAAGAAAAACTGGGTGATGAAAACATTGAATTTAAAGAAAAAATCGTTTTGAACAATCTTTTCTTTGCTTATAAGGGCAAGAAAAATTTATTTAAAAATTTAAATTTTGAGCTTAATAAAAATGAAAAAATCGCTTTTATAGGTAAAAGTGGAAGTGGTAAAAGCACTTTAGTCGATCTTATTATAGGGCTTTTAAAACCAAGCGATGGAGCTATATTTGTAGATGGAATTAAACTTGATGAGAACAATATAAAAAGTTTTAGAAGTAAAATTGGCTACATACCTCAACAAATTTATCTTTTTAATGATTCTATTGCTAAAAATATTAGCTTTGGAGAAGAAATAGATGAAGCACTTTTGCATAAGGTAATCAAACAAGCTAATCTTGAAAGCTTTGTAAATTCACTTGAAGATGGAGTGCATACTAAGGTGGGTGATTCAGGTTCGTTTTTAAGTGGGGGTCAAAGACAAAGAATAGCCATAGCAAGAGCGCTTTATCAACAACCTGAAATTTTAGTTTTAGATGAAGCAACTAGCGCTCTTGATCAAGAAAGTGAAGCAAAAATCATGGAAGAAATCTATAAAATTTCAAAAGACAAAACCCTCATCATTATAGCTCATAGGCTCTCAACTATACAAGGTTGCGATAGAGTATTTGAAGTAAATCATGGGCATTTAAAGGAACAAGCATGAAAATCACTTTCATCATAGCTACTTTAAATTCAGGCGGTGCTGAAAGAGTATTGGTCACTTTAGCTAATGAGCTTTGTAAAAATCATGAAATAAATATTATTAAATTTCACAAAGAAGACTCTTTTTACAAGCTTGATCCAAAAATCAAACTTTTTACCCTAGAGCAATTTGACTTTTCCACTCTTTATAATAAAATAGCCTCACGCATTAAAAAATTCAAAGCCTTAAAACAAGCACTTAAAGACCATAAAAGTGATGTTTTTATCTCATTTTTAGATACTACTAACATCGCTTGTATTTGGGCAAATAAAGGTTCTAATATACCTTTAATCATTAGCGAGCATAGCTCTTATACTTATTTAAAATCTAAAATTTGGAAATTTTTACGCCGTATAAGTTTTCCTCATGCAAATGCTCTAACCGTGCTAAGTAATGATGATAAAAATTATTATGAAAACTTTGTTAAAAATGTTGTCAATATGCCAAATCCTTGTCATTTTAGCCCCATTAAAGAAAATTTAGAAAAAGAAAATAATGTCATTTTCGTAGGCAGACTTGATCATAATAAAAATGCTTCTATGTTTTTAAAAGCCATAGCAAGACTAGATACAAATTTACAAAATCAATACAATTTTTTCATAGCAGGCGATGGAGAATTAAGACAAGATTTAGAACAAGAAGCTAAGAATTTAAATATTAAAGTTAATTTTTTAGGTAAAGTTGAAAATATGCAAGAGCTTTATAAAAAAGCAAAAATAATCTGCCTTTGCTCTTTCATAGAAGGCTTGCCAACAGTTTTACTTGAAAGTTTATATTATCAAGTAGCACGCATTAGTACTAAATATACAAGTGGTCATAAAGATTTAATTGATGATGGAAAAGATGGATTTTTAGTAGATTTAGATGATGAGAAGGATTTAAGCGAAAAACTCGCCCTTTTAATGCAAGATGAAAATTTAAGAAAAACACTAGCGCTTAATGCACAGCAGCGATGTAAAGATTATGAAGTGGCCAATGTAACACAAAAATGGCTTGATTTGATCAAAGAAGTAAGGGTTTAACATGAAAAAACTAGCAATTTTTATTTATTCTTTAGGAAGTGGTGGTGCTGAAAGAGTTGTATCTACGCTATTACCTGTGTTAAATTTAAAATATGAAGTACATTTGATTTTAATGAATGATAAAATATCATATGATATTCCTGAGGTCAATATCCACTATCTTGAAAAATCAAATCCAAGCGAAAGTAATTTAGCTAAATTTTTAAAACTACCCTTGCTAGCTATGAAATACAAAAAGCTTTGCGAAGATTTAAAAATCAATTTACAATTTGTATTATTAAATAGACCTAATTATATTGCGTTAATGGCAAAATCCCTAGGACTTAAATCAACCCTTATTATCAATGAATGTACTACTCCAAGTGTGATTTATAAACATAATAATCTAAATTCTTTTATCAATAAATTTCTTATTAAAAAACTTTACAATAACGCAGATTTAATCTTAGCAAATTCTATAGGAAATAAAGAAGATTTAATACAAAATTTCAATATAGAAGCAAAAAAATGTGATATTTTATACAATGCCATAGACTTAGAAAACATTATAGAAAAATCTAAAGAAGAAATAGACTTTAAAGATCCTTTTATATTAAGTGTTGGTAGACTTGATCATGGTAAAAATCATGCTATGCTTATAAGAGCTTATGCAAAAGTTAAAACTGATTTAAAATTAGTCATTTTAGGCGAGGGTATTTTAAAAGATGAGCTTTTAGCTTTAATAGAAACTTTAAATTTAAAAGATAAAGTCTTTTTACTAGGTTTTGATAAAAATCCTTATAAATACATGAGCAAATGTGACTTTTTTGCTTTTGCTTCAAGTTTTGAAGGCTTTTCCAATGTTTTAATCGAATGCCTAGCTTGTAATACTGCCGTGCTTTGCACTGATCATAAAAGTGGTGCAAGGGAGCTATTTTTAAATGATGAGTTTGGACTTTTGGTAAAAGTAGATGATGAAAAAGCCATGCAAGAAGGCTTAGAAAAAATGTGCAATGATGAAGCATTAAAAGCTTCATATAGACAAAAGGCTTTTTTGCGTGCAAAAGAATTTGATAAAATTAGCATAGCAAAGCAATTATTTGAATTTTTCAACAAGGCATAAAATGAAACTGCAACAAAATTTCACTGATAATAATTCTATAAAATATACCTGTATTTTAATCCTTATAGCCTTTGCTTTTAGTGTTTTATGTAGATTATACTGGGTAGCTTGGGCAAGTGAGTTTTATGAGTTTTTCTTTAATGATCAACTTATGATTACTACTAATGATGGCTATGCGTTTGCAGAAGGTGCAAGGGATATGATAGCAGGTTTTCATCAACCTAATGACTTGTCTTATTTTGGAAGCTCACTTTCTACTTTGACTTACTGGCTTTATAGTATTTTGCCTTTTAGCTTTGAAAGTATTATTTTATATATGAGTACTTTTTTTGCTTCTTTAATTGTTGTGCCTATTATATTAATCGCAAGAGAGTATAAACTCACTACTTATGGCTTTATAGCAGCCTTACTTGGAAGCATTGCAAATAGTTATTATAACCGCACTATGAGTGGGTATTATGATACAGATATGCTAGTATTAGTTTTACCAATGCTTATTTTGCTTACCTTTATACGCTTAACTATCAATAAAGACATTTTCACCCTACTTTTGAGTCCGGTTTTCATCATGATTTATTTGTGGTGGTATCCATCAAGTTATTCTTTAAATTTTGCCATGATAGGACTTTTTGGACTTTATACTTTAGTATTTCATAGAAAAGAAAAGATTTTTTATCTAGCTATTGCTTTGATGATCATAGCTTTAAGTATGCTAGCATGGCAATATAAACTTGCTTTGATTGTATTATTATTTGCTATTTTTGCTTTTAAAGAAGAAAAAATTAATTTTTATATGATTTGGGCTTTGATTTTTATTAGCATTTTGATTTTACATTTAAGTGGTGGTTTAGATCCTGTTTTATATCAAATTAAATTTTATGTTTTTAAAGCCTCTGATGTGCAAAATTTAAAAGATGCTGCCTTTATGTATTTTAATGTCAATGAAACCATTATGGAAGTAAATACTATCGATCCTGAAGTATTTATGCAAAGAATTAGCTCTAGTGTTTTAGTATTTATCCTTTCTTTTATAGGTTTTATCTTACTTTGTAAAGATCATAAAAGCATGCTTTTAGCTCTACCTATGCTTGCACTAGGTTTTATGGCTTTAAGAGCTGGACTTAGATTTACTATTTATGCAGTTCCTGTGATGGCTTTGGGTTTTGGGTATTTTTTATATGCATTTTTTAATTTTTTAGAAAAAAAACAAATCAAACTGAGTCTAAGAAATAAAAATATCTTACTCATACTCATTACATTTTTTAGTATAAGCCCTGCTTTGGTGCATATTTATTATTATAAATCCTCTACTGTTTTTACTTCCTATGAAGCTAGCATTTTAAATGATTTAAAAAATAAAGCTCAAAGAGAAGATTATGTCGTTGCTTGGTGGGATTATGGTTATCCAATACGCTATTATAGCGATGTAAAAACCTTAATCGATGGTGGAAAACACCTAGGAAAAGATAATTTTTTCTCATCTTTTGTCTTAAGCAAAGAACAAATTCCAGCAGCTAATATGGCAAGACTTAGTGTAGAATACACTGAAAAATCTTTCAAAGAAAACTATCCTGATGTTTTAAAAGCTATGGTTAAAGATTATAATCAAACAAGTGCTAAAGATTTTTTAGAAAGTTTAAATGATAAAAATTTTAAATTTGATACGAATAAAACTAGAGATGTATATATTTACATGCCTTATAGAATGTTGCGTATTATGCCTGTGGTAGCACAATTTGCAAATACAAATCCTGACAATGGAGAGCAAGAAAAAAGTTTATTTTTCTCCCAAGCTAATGCCATAGCTCAAGATAAAACTACAGGTTCTGTTATGCTTGATAATGGGGTAGAAATTATTAATGATTTTAGAGCCTTAAAAGTAGAAGGTGCAAGCATACCTTTAAAAGCTTTTGTGGATATAGAATCCATCACTAATGGCAAATTTTATTACAATGAAATTGATTCAAAAGCTCAAATTTATTTGCTCTTTTTAAGAGAATACAAAAGCTTTGTGATTTTAGATGAAAGTCTTTATAATAGCGCTTATATACAAATGTTTTTATTAAATCAATATGATCAAGATTTATTTGAACAAGTCACTAATGATGCAAGAGCAAAAATTTATAGGCTAAAAAGATGAAAATAGGAATTTTAACCCACAGTGCAATGAGTGTGTATTATTTTCGTCTTGCACTCATTAGGGCTTTAGAAAAAAATAATCATGAAGTTATAATCATCACTCCAAAAGATGATTTTGCTATTAAATTACAAGAGCTAGGCTATAAGGTTTGCTTTTATGATTTAGCTAGATCAAGTGTTAATCCTTTGATTGTTTTTAAAAATCTACTTAGTTTAAAAAATACACTCAAAAGTTTAAATTTAGATCTTTTACAAACAAGTGCTCACAAAAGCAATACAACAGGTATCATAGCAGCTAAAATGACAGGCATTAAATATACTTTTGGTTTGGTTGAAGGCTTAGGAAGTTTTTATATAGATGATGATTTTAAAAGCAAATTAGTAAGAATGAGCATTAATTTACTTTATAAAATTTCTTTTAAACTTGCTAATGGTTTTATTTTTGTCAATGAAAGCAATGCTTTATTTATGAAAAATTTAGGCTTAAAAGAAGAAAAAATCAAAATCATCAAATCCGTAGGACTAAATTTAAAACAATTTTTACCTTTAAAAATTAGCACAGAAGAAAAACAAGCTTTTTTAAAAAAACATAACATGCCTGATAAACCTATCATTTTAATGATCTCAAGAGCGCTTTGGCATAAAGGTATTAAAGAATTTTATGAAGCAAGTCAAATTTTAAAAGATAAGGCAAATTTTGTTTTGGTAGGTGGAAGAGATGATAATAAATCTTGCGCACCATTAGAATTTTTAAACTCAAGTGATGTTTTTTATCTTGGCGCAAGAAGTGATATTGCACATTTATTAAATTTATGCGATATTTTTGTTTTACCAAGCTATAAAGAAGGTTATCCAAGAACGGTTTTAGAAGCACAAGCTTGTAAAAAAGCATGTGTGGTAAGTGATGCTGAAGGTTGCATTGAAGCAGTGGATAATGCCATAGATGGTTTAATTTGTAAATGCAAAGATAGTAAAGATTTAGCTGAAAAAATCGCAGTTTTATTAGAAGATGAAAAACTAAAAAATACTTTAGCGCAAAATGCTTTTCTTAGAGCACAAAATTATGATGAAAATATCATAGCTTTGAAATATCTTGACTTTTATAGGGGTTTTACAAATGTATAAAAATGGTTTAAAGCGTGTTTTTGACTTTTTTTTGGCTTTGATTTTGCTGATTGTTTTTTCACCCTTTATAGTGCTTATAGGTATTGTTTTAAAAATTGTTCAAGGAAGTGTGCTTTTTAAACAAGCAAGACCAGGATTAAATGAAAAAATTTTTTATATTTATAAATTTAAAACTATGAGTGATGAAACCGATGAAAATGGAGAATTACTTCCTGATGAATTACGCCTAAAGCCTTTTGGTAAGCTAGTTAGAAGCTTGAGCTTGGATGAATTACCACAACTTTTTAATGTATTAAAAGGCGATATGAGCTTCATAGGCCCAAGACCTTTACTTGTAGAATACTTACCCTTATACAATCAAGAGCAAAAAAAACGTCATGACGTAAGACCAGGCATTACAGGTTGGGCTCAGATTAATGGACGCAATGCTATTTCTTGGGAGCAAAAATTTAAATATGATGTAGAATATGTGCAAAATTGCTCTTTTTTATTTGACCTTAAAATCTTTTTTATGACCATTATTAAAGTTTTAAAAAGAAGTGGGGTTAATAAAGAAGGAGTAGCTACAACGGATAAATTCAATGGGCACAACTAAAAGTATTTATATATATGGCTCTAGTGGACATGGTTTAGTCTGTGCTGATGTAGCTAGAAATTTAGGGTATGAAAAAATTATCTTTTTGGATGATAATAAAGGCTTAAAATATCACTCCAACTTAGAAAAACACGATATGTTTATTGCTATTGGTACAAACTCTATTAGAGAAAAACTTTTCAAAAAAGCAAAAGAAGATGGATTTAGATTAGTAAATTTGATACACAAAAGTGCTATTATTAGCTCAAGTGCTTTTTTAGATGATGAGGGTATTTTGATCATGCCAAATGTCGTAGTTAATGCTAAAGCTAGCATTGCAAAAGGTGTGATTTTAAATACTGCTTGTGTGATTGAGCATGAGTGTTTTGTAGATGAGTTTAGCCATATTAGCGTTGGAGCTAAGCTAACAGGAAATGTAAAAATAGGAAAGCGTTGTTTTTTGGGAGTTAATTCAAGCGTTATTCCTTGTATGAGTTTAAATGATGATATAACTTTAGGTGCAGGAGCAGTTGTGGTTAAAAACTTAACTTCTAAAGGTATTTATACCGGAGTTCCTGCTAAGAAAATAAAGGAGGTAAAATGAGATTTTTTCTATCAGCACCACATATGAGTGGAAAAGAATTAGAATACATACACAAAGCTTTTGAAAGTAATTATATAGCACCTTTGGGCGAGTTTGTTAATGCCTTAGAACAAAGTATTAAAGATTATACAAAAAGCTCTAATGCACTTGCTCTAAATGCAGCCACTGCAGCCATTCATCTAGCTTTAAGAGTTTTGGGTATCAAAGAAGGTGATGTAGTTTTAGCTTCAAGTTTTACTTTTATTGCTTCAGTAGCGCCTATTTCTTACATGAATGCTACGCCTGTGTTTATTGATTGTGATGAAACTTATAATTTAGATGTAAATTTATTAAAAAAAGCTATCAAAGAAAGTCCTAAAAAACCAAAAGCTCTCATTTTAACACACCTTTATGGTAATGCTTCTAAAATGGATGAGATTGTCCAAATTTGTAAAGAAAATGAGATTTTTTTAATCGAAGATGCTGCTGAAGCTTTGGGAAGTTTTTACAAAAATAAAGCTTTAGGTACTTTTGGGGATTTTGGAGTATATTCTTTTAATGGTAATAAAATCATCACAACAGGTGGTGGTGGTATGCTTGTAAGTGAAAATCATGCTAATCTTGAAAAAGCAAGATTTTATAGCACTCAAGCTAGAGAAAATTGCCTTCATTATGAGCATAAAGAATACGGCTATAATTATAGAATGAGCAATATCTTAGGTGCAATCGGCACTGCTCAAATGGAAGTTTTAGAAGAAAGAGTGAGTAAAAAGCGTGAAATTTATAGCTGGTATAAAGAATTTTTAAGTGGAACTTTTACTTTTTTAGATGAGCTTGAAAATACCAAGTCAAATCGCTGGCTAAGCACTGCTTTACTTGATTTTGATTTAAATAAACTTAATACTTATGAAAAACATTGTATATGTGAAAATAAGAATGTTCAAATTCAAGATAAAATTTTAAAAATCATACAAGTTTTAAAAGATAACAAAATCGAAAGTCGCCCGCTTTGGAAACCAATGCATTTACAAGAACTTTACAAAGGCTGCGATGCTTACTTAAATGGTAATAGTGAATTTTTCTTTAGCAATGGAATTTGTCTTCCAAGCGCAACTACTATGAGTAAGGCCGATGTAGAGGAAGTTTCTACTTTAATCTTAAACACCTTAAAGGACTAAGATGGATTATAAAAGCAAACGCTTAGGATTTTTCCTAGGCGCTGATATTTTACTTTTTGTTATAAGTATTTATTTGTCTTTTTCTTTACGCTTTAGCGCAGACATCCCAAGTGAATTTTATGAAGGTATGTTTAAAAGTGCTGTGATTTTGATTTTACTTAAAATCATTTTTCTAGCTTTTTTTAAAATTTATCAAGTTGCTTGGAGATTTTTCTCACTTAATGAGGCACGTAAATTAGTTATCGCTTTAGCTTTAGCTGAACTTGTATTTTTAGCAATTTATTATTTTTATGATGATTTTTTTAATCCTTTTCCAAGAAGCGTTATAGGGATAGACTTTGTTTTATCTTGTATGCTAATTGGAAGTTTGCGTATAAGCAAAAGAATGATAGTTGATTTTAGAAAGCCAAAATATAATGAAGAACATCCTTGTATAGTAGTTGGTGCCACTTCAAAGGCTTTACATTTATTAAAAGGAGCCAAAGAAGGAAGCTTAGGGCTTTTCCCTGTAGCTGTGGTAGATGAGCGTAAAAATTTAATAGGTACTTATTGTGATAAATTTATAGTTGAAGAAAAAGAAGCTATTAGAAAATATACCGCTGAAGGTATTCATACTGCTATCATTGCTTTAAAACTTGAGCAAGAAGAACTCAAAAAGCTTTTTGATGAGCTTATTGCTTATGGGATTAATGATATAAAACTTTTTTCTTTTACACAAAATGAAGCAAGAGATATAAGCATTGAAGATTTATTAGCGCGCAAGCCAAAAGATTTAGATAATGCTTGCGTGATTGATTTTATCAAAGATAAGGTAGTTTTAGTTAGTGGGGCTGGTGGGACTATAGGAAGCGAGCTTTGTAAACAATGCATTAAATTTGGTGCAAAACATTTAATCATGCTTGATCATAGTGAGTATAATTTATATAAAATCAATGAAGAATTAAGCTTGCATAAAGAAAAAATCGAGCCTATTATGATGAGTATATTAGACAAAGAGGCTCTAGAAAAACTTTTACAAGAAAAAAACATAGATTTGATTTTGCATGCAGCAGCTTATAAACACGTGCCTTTGTGTGAGCAAAATCCACACTCAGCTATTTTAAATAATATCATAGGTACTAAAAATTTAATCGATCTTGCAAAAACTTACAAGGTTGCTAAATTTGTTATGATAAGCACTGATAAAGCTGTAAGACCAACTAATATCATGGGTTGTACAAAAAGAATTTGTGAGCTTTATGCGCTAAGTTCAAGTTGTGAAAATTTTGAAGTAGCTTGTGTACGTTTTGGTAATGTTTTAGGTTCAAGTGGAAGCGTTATACCTAAATTTAAAGCTCAAATTGCAGCTAATGAGCCACTTACTCTTACTCATCCTGATATAGTGCGTTATTTTATGCTAGTAGATGAGGCTGTGCAACTTGTTTTACAAGCTGCGGCTATTGCAAAAGGCGGAGAATTATTTGTACTTGATATGGGTGAGCCTGTTAAAATCATGGATTTAGCTAAAAAAATGCTTTTGCTTTCTAATAAAAAATTAGAAATTAAAATCACCGGACTTAGAAAAGGTGAAAAACTTTATGAAGAACTTTTAATCCATGAAGATGATTTAAAAACTCAATATGAAAGTATTTTTGTTACCACTAGCGAAATTAAAGATTTGAAAATTTTAAATCAAGAAATAGAAAAATTACTCCAAAGCACAGATCCTGCAAAAGTTTTAAAGGAAATTGTGCCTGAGTTTAATCATAACAAAAATGGAGAGTGATTAAATTCTAATTTTATTTTAAAATGGTATAATATATACTTTTAATTGATTAATAAAAATAAAAACGATACAATTACACTTATGTAATTACATCGAAATAAAGGAAAAAAAGTGAAGTTATTAGTAGTTGATGATAGTTCTACCATGAGAAGAATAATCAAAAACACTCTTGTAAGATTAGGTCATAAAGATGTTTTAGAAGCTGAACATGGAGTTGAAGCTTGGGATTTACTTTCACAAAATGATGATATTAAAATTTTAATTACCGACTGGAATATGCCTGAAATGAATGGCTTAGAATTAGTAAAAAAAGTGAGAGCAGAAGAAAAATATGCTGATATGCCTATTATCATGGTAACTACAGAAGGTGGTAAGGCAGAAGTTATTACAGCCTTAAAAGCAGGTGTAAATAACTATATCGTAAAACCTTTTACACCTCAAGTATTAAAAGAAAAACTTGAAGATGTTTTAGGAACAAACGAAGGCTAATTATAAGTTTTTATGCAAACACATTATTACGAACTTTTTTTTCAAACAGACAAGGAATATTTAGATTTATTCCTTGATCTTATTTTTTCTCTAGATATAGACGCCATAGAAGAAAAAAACGATGGCATTTATATACGATCAGAAGAAGATATAGAACTCATTCAAATAGCCTTACAAAATTTTCATCAAAAATTATGTGAAAAATTTAACACTAAGATTTATTTTCATTCTACTTTAGAAAAAAAAGAAAATAAAAACTGGATAGAAGAGTATAAAAAAGGCATACAAGCTTTAACTATTGACAATATTCACATTCATACCACTTGGCAAAAACCTATGCAAGATAAAATCAATATCATTATAGATCCTGCCCTAGCTTTTGGCTCAGGACATCACGAAAGTACTTATACTTGCATAGAATTTTTACAAAAATACACAGATGATTCCAAATTTTGTTTAGATGTAGGCTGTGGAAGTGGGATTTTAAGTATCATCATGGCAAAGCTTGGAGCTAAAGTACAAGCTTGCGATACAGATGAACTAGCCATAGTTGCAAGCAAGGAAAATGCAAAATTAAACCAAGTTAACTTTGACGATATTTGGGTAGGTTCTATTAATAAAAGCTTACATAAATATGATATAGTTGTAGCAAATATCATTGCTGATATTTTAATCATACTAGAAAAAGATCTTAAAGAAAAAACCAAAGAAGGTGGAATTTTAATCTTATCTGGTATTTTAAACAAATATGAAGAAAGAATTAAAGATAAATTCAAAGATTTAACTTTGTTAGAATGCAAACACAAAGGAGAGTGGTTGAGTTTAGCTTACAAAAAGGAAATAAAATAATGAATAAAAAACCAAACGAACCAAAAGATAATCCAAGCAATAATAGCTTTTTTAATAAAAATCCTATTTTTATTTTCGCTATTTTTGCCATTGTGATGATTCTTTTATTTAAAGGATTTTCAGATGATGGTAGCATGGGTATTATGGGTGGAGAAAATACCAAAAAAGTTACTTATTCTGAATTAAAAACTTTAATTGAAAACAATCAAATTGCCCAAGTTAATATAGGCCAAACTACCATAAAAGCAGTGTCTAAAGCAGGAAATATGGTATATATTACTAAAAAAGTTCCAAATGATGCTACTTTTGTGCCTTTACTTGATTCAAAAGGCGTTTCTTATGGAGCTTTTAATGAAAGTAAT
The DNA here is from genome assembly GCF_025772425.1 of Campylobacter sp. FU_497. Taxonomy (NCBI): domain Bacteria; kingdom Pseudomonadati; phylum Campylobacterota; class Epsilonproteobacteria; order Campylobacterales; family Campylobacteraceae; genus Campylobacter; species Campylobacter sp. FU_497. Next base: position 23,151 of record NZ_JAKMSC010000007.1, read on the forward strand.
TGGTTTATAGATATCTTGCTTTCTTGGGTTTTACCGGTATTTATTTTCTTTGGTATATGGATGTTTTTAGCCTCTCGTATGCAAAAAAATATGGGCGGATCCATACTTGGTATAGGAAGCTCTAAAAAACTTGTAAATTCAGAAAAACCAAAAGTTAAATTCAATGATGTTGCAGGTGTTGAGGAAGCAAAAGAAGAAGTTAAAGAAATAGTTGATTTTCTAAAATATCCTGAAAGATATATCAATCTTGGGGCAAAAATTCCAAAAGGACTTTTGCTTGTAGGTCCTCCAGGTACAGGTAAAACTTTACTTGCAAAAGCAGTAGCGGGCGAAGCTGATGTACCATTTTTTAGCGTCTCAGGTTCATCTTTTATAGAAATGTTTGTGGGTGTTGGTGCTAGTAGGGTTAGAGATTTATTTGAAAATGCTAAAAAAGAAGCTCCAGCTATTGTATTTATAGATGAAATCGATGCTATAGGTAAATCACGTGCCGCAAGTGGCATGATGGGTGGAAACGATGAAAGAGAGCAAACTTTAAATCAACTTCTAGCAGAAATGGATGGCTTTGGTACTGAAAGCTCACCAGTAATCGTACTAGCAGCGACAAACCGTCCTGAAGTACTTGATGCAGCATTACTTAGACCGGGACGTTTTGATAGACAAGTTTTAGTAGATAAGCCTGATTTTAAAGGCAGATGTGATATTTTAAAAGTTCATATGAAAGATGTTAAAATTTCGCCTGAAGTAAAAGTAGAAGATATTGCAAGATTAACAGCAGGACTTGCGGGTGCTGATTTAGCAAATATCATTAACGAAGCAGCTTTACTTGCAGGTAGGGATTCTAAAAAACATGTAGAACAAAAAGACTTAGTTGAAGCGGTAGAAAGAGCCATAGCAGGACTTGAGAAAAAATCACGTAGAATTAATGATAAAGAGAAAAAAATCGTAACTTATCATGAATGTGGCCATGCCTTAATCGCTGAAACCACAAAAGGTGTCAAAAAAGTAAGTAAAGTTTCTGTTATACCGCGCGGTTTAGCAGCTTTAGGATATACACTCAATACTCCTGAAGAAAATAAATTTTTAATGCAAAAACACGAGCTTTTAGCTGAAGTTGATGTACTTTTAGGTGGGCGTGCAGCTGAAGAAATTTTCATTAAAGAAATTTCAACTGGTGCAAGCAATGACCTTGAACGCGCAACTGATATCATAAAAGCTATGATTTCTATGTATGGTATGAGTGAAATCGCAGGTTTAATGGTGCTTGAAAAACAAAGAAATACATTCTTAAGTGGCGGACAAACTATCAAAGATTATTCTGATAAAATGGCTCAAGATTTAGATGAGTATGTGAAGAAAACCTTAGATGAACGCTACGCGGGTGTAAAAGAAATTTTAAAAACTTATAGCGGTGCTATAGAAGTAATGGTACAAGCACTCTATGAAGAAGAAACTATTGATGGTGCTAAAGTAAGAGAGATTATTAAAAATTATGAAGAAGAAAATAATCTTCCAACGCGCTTAGAAGAAAAAGAGCAAGAAGCTACTAAGGATAACTAATGAAAACAAATTTTATTGCAAAGGCAGGCTGGAATTTACTCATAGTTCTAGCTATAGTTTTTGCAATAGCTCAATTTATATGGGGATTTTCTTGGCTTTTATGGTGTATTTTTATACTTTTTGCTTGTCTTTTTAGAACTAGTAAAATCGATTATATAGCAGATCCAAATACTATCATAGCTCCCATAGAAGGAAAAATAAAAAGCATTAAAACAAGCTCATATAAAGAGCTTGGCGAATGTATAGAAGTGCAAATTATAAACAATATCATTCATCAAGGCAACATCATAGCTCCACTTGATATGGATATAGAAGAAACTAGACTAAGACACGGACTTTTTTTATGTCCATTTATGAAAAATACAAATTTAATGGGTGAAAGAATGCTATTTTTAGCACGCTCCAAAGGCAAACAATGGGCATTACGCATCATTTTTGGCGCTTTAAATAGAAAAGCTCATATTGATGATTTTGGTCATCATTTAAACCATGGACAAAATATAGGTTTTATGTTTGATGGTAGTGTGAGTTTATTGCTTCCAAAAGATACTAGAATTTGCGTAAATGAAAATGACAAAGTACGCATTGGTGCATTGATAGGGTATTTAAATCCATGAATTTTAAACTAATTTATATTTTACCTAATCTTTTTACAGCTGCTTCAATATTTTTGGGCATTATTTCAGTGATTGCTTCTATTAATCAAAATTTTGATAAAGCATTAATTTATATCATTTTATCATTAATTTGTGATGGTTTAGATGGACGCGTTGCAAGAGCTACAAATTCAACTTCTAAATTTGGAGTTGAGTTTGACTCACTAGCAGATCTAATAGCCTTTGGCGTAGCACCTGCTATGCTTTTTTATATGAGCATAGGTTATGAATATGGTCGTTTTGGCTCCTTAATAGCAGGTTTATTTGTAGTTTTTGGTGCCATACGCTTAGCAAGATTTAATGTTACCACAGGTACTTATGAACCTTCAGTTTTTATAGGACTTCCTATACCAACAGCAGCAGTTGTAAGCGCTTTATGGGTAAGTGCTTATTTATATTATGATTTTTTGCGTGATTTTTCTTTGATGATAGTATGCATTCAAATGCTTTTAGCTTTTTTAATGGTAAGCAATATAAGATATCCAAGCTTTAAAAAAATCGATTTAAAACGCGCAAATGTTTTAAAAGTGTTAATCCTTTTAGTAATCTTATTTTCAATGCTTTATTTGTATTTTTTAGAAAGTGCGTTAATCGTCGCAAGTTTATATGTACTTTATGGAATCATTCGAAGCTTTTTTACCCTAGCCCGTAAATTTAAAAAAGATTAAATTTTATTTTCACTTCATTTTTTAATAATATACTTTTCATTATTTTTAAAAAAGGAGTTAAAAATGAATAAAAACAAATTATTCAGACAAATTCACATTTACATTAGCTTATTTTTCTTGCCACTAGCATTTTTATATGCTGTTACTGGTTTTGCCTATATAGCTGGTTTTGATGGAGAAAGTGGAGCTAAAATTCAAAGTCAAAAAGTTCAAGCCATTATCCAAGAAGGTGCCGAAGCTGAATTTTTAATTGATTTTTTAAAGAAAAATAACTTAAAACTTCCTTCATCTTTAGAACCAAAACTTAACAAAAAAGGTGATGGTATAGAGCTTGGCACTATAAGCTATACTGTAAGTATTATTAAAATAGATGAAAACAATTATGAAATCATCACAAAAGAAAGAAGTTTACTTGGAAATATGATTTTGCTTCATAAAGATAAAGGTATGTGGTATTTTTCTGTGCTTGGACTAGCTTTTGCACTTGCTATGATAATCCTTTATATTTCAGGACTTTTAATCACTATCATAGCTATACGTAAAGACAGAGGTAAACAAATCGCAGTTTTAGGTGCTGGTTTTGTTATAACTTTAATCATAGCTTATCTTAGTGTATAAATTTAAGGTATATCTTATAAACAATAAGATATACTTTCCCTTTTAATATGGACAGATGGGTGAGTGGCTGAAACCACACCCCTGCTAAGGGTGCAGATCTTAACGGGTCTCGAGGGTTCAAATCCCTCTCTGTCCGCCACCTTATAAAATTCATTTCCTTTCATCTATTTTAATAATTTTTACTGTTATAATTATAATAAATTAAAGGCAAGCTTCACATACTATGAAAATTTATGCTTCTATTGATTTGAAATCTTTTTACGCTTCAGCTGAATGTGTTTTAAGAAATCTAGATCCTTTAACAACTAATCTCATTGTAGCAGATGAATCAAGAACAGATAAAACCATCATACTAGCAGTTTCGCCTGCGCTGAAAACTTACAATATACCCGGCAGACTAAGGCTTTTTGAGTTTAAACAAAAAATCCACTCAATCAATCAAGAAAGATTAAAACAAGCTCAAAAACACCGCTTTCAAGCTAAAAGTTTTGATACATTAGAACTTGAAAATGATTTAAATTTAGAACTAGATTACATCATCGCTAAACCTAGAATGGCAACTTATATAGAATTTAGCACAAAAATATACAGCATTTATTTAAAGTATTTTGATGCAAAAGATATCCATATATACTCTATTGATGAAGTTTTTATCGATCTTAGTTCTTATCTTGAAAAATACAAACTATCAGCTTATGAGTTACTTACTAAGGTTTTACTTGATATTTTACATACAAGTAAAATCACCGCAACAGCAGGCATAGGCACAAATTTATACTTAGCTAAAATTGCCATGGATATACTTGCTAAAAGACAACAAGTAGATGAAAATGGCTTGCTTATAGCCTTTTTAGATGAAAAATTATACAGATATAAATTATGGCAGCATAAACCTTTAAAAGATTTTTGGCGTATAGGTAAAGGCATTGCCTTAAAACTTGCAAATTTAAACATTCATACTATGGGAGATCTTGCAAGATTTTCTTTAAAACACGAAGCTTTGCTTTATAAACACTTTGGTGTTAATGCTGAATTATTAATCGATCATGCATGGGGTATTGAAACTTGCACGATGAAAGATATTAAAAACTACAAATCACAAAATCACTCTAAAGTCATGGCTAAGGTTTTACCCTTTGCATATGATAGCACTCAAGCAATGAAAGTTTTAAAAGAACTTGTGGATTATTTAGTGCTTGAACTTATACAAAATAACCTTAAAACAAACCATATCACACTAGATATACAATATGATAAAAGCAATTTAGAAAATTCAAGTTTTTTGGGTTCTTACAAAGGAGCTATTACTAAAGATAATTATGGAAGAACTATACCTAAAAATGCTCATGGAAGTATAAATTTAGAAAATTTTACCCATTCTTTAAAAATCATCAATAAAAAATCCTTGGAACTTTTTTGCAAAATCAGCGATAAAAACTTAAGCATTAGAAAAATCAGTCTAAGTTTAAATAATATCACAGATAAAGCACAAGAAAATTTCCAAGAATTAAATTTATTTAGTGATTTTAATGCAATTTTGCAAGAAAAAAATCAACTTGAAAAAGAAGAAAAGCTCCAAAAAGCAAGACTTCAAATCATACAAAAATTTGGTAAAAAAGCTATTTTAAAAGCTTCAAGCTTAGATAATGAAACTAAAGAAATTACTTCTTTAATAGGAGGTCATAATGCATGATGAGTATAAAGATATAATAGATAAAAAATATCAAAAATCAAAACAATTCCCGCCAATGCCAAGAGAAAAAAGAGCGGCGCAATTTGCTCCATTTTCAGTGCTAAATGGCTTTAGCAAAGCTATTTTAAAAACGCAAAAAGATATGGAAAAAGCATTAGAAAATAGCAAATATCAAGAAGAAAGCTAAGTTCTTCTTGGTAAAATTTTATTTTACATTAGAGTATTTTTCAAACTCTCCACTTTCATCAATTTCATTACCATAAAGTTTGTGTAATTCATAGTAGTATTTTACAAATTCCTTACACTCTTCATCAAGTGGTAAAAACACCTCATCTTCTAAAACACAAAACTCATCTAAATAATTTTTAGCATCTTCTTTTAACATATAATGTCTTGCTAACTTATAATAATTTTGCATAAACACAGCTTTAAAGGCTTCATAAGCCTCCTCATCAAATTTAATGTTTAATTTCTCATTTGCAAAAGATAACACCCCTGATTTAAACAACAATGATAAATGAATCAAACCTTCTGTATAATAAGGCTTAACCTCATCTACTCTTTGCCAGGCAATCAATCCTATAGCCCTTTTAATAAGCTCATAAAACACAGGAAGCTTTAAGTCATCTTCTTCATGCAAAAAGAAATTTACAAGCCCACCCGCAGTAGCTTTAAACTCTTCTATATTTTTAAACACACCACTTTCATTCATTTTCTTTTCGCTATCATTTGCCACAAAGAAAATATGCCCAAACTCATGACCTATGGTAGAAACTTCATAAATTCTTTTCCATAATTTTTCATTGTAAAATAAAATTTCTCTACCATAATCTAAAAATTCTTTTTCAAATACCATAGAAGAAAGCTTCATAAAAGGCTTGGTTTTAGCATTTTCATAAACATAATTTAAAAAAGCAAAGATCTTTTTTCCTGCTATATTGCTTACATACTCATCATTTGGCACTACTTGAGCAGAAAAAAGCCCCTTAAGCTCTGCTCCATAAAAAATCATAGGCATACAAATATAAAGCTGAGTTTTTTCAAGATTAAAATTCACTTCATCAAACAAAGCTTTATCTTCTTCATCTAAATTCGCATACACCATTGCAAAGCTTTCTTTGATTTTATCTTTAAACTCACTCGCATTAAAATCACTCACATCTTCTAAGCGTATATCCCACTCAAGTGCTACTGCATGCGTATAAGAGTCTTCATAGTACTCTAAAGGATGGCCAATTTGTAATGGGCATTTTACTTCCATCCACGCAAGCTCTGCTTCTTGCCATTTTTTAACCACTTCATTATTATCTTTTTCACAAAAAGCAAATTTTAATTTTTCTATATAGTCAATATAAGCATTTTTTTCATCATCTAACGCACAATTTCTTAGTTTTTCTAAAAGTTTATCAAACTCATATTCAAGCTTTAAAACTTCATTTTCAAAAGCTTTTGCATAAGGTAAAAATCTCCAAAGTGTTCCTATTTTAACTAAAGCCCCATAGCTTCTTTCACAAATTTCGCCATCTTGATTAAGCTGATAAAGCTCATTTTGTTTTAAAAACTCCAAAGCATCACTTAAATTTGGAAATTGTTCTTTTAAAATTTTATTATTTGTATCTAAAATTTGCTTACTCCAAACAAGCTCAAAAGAATTCATAACTACACCTATATTATGCACACCTTGAACTAAAGCCAAATAAAACTCATCAAGTAAATTTTTACTCTTAATCTCATCGATTAAATCTTGGTGTTCTACTTCATAAAAGGCTCTTACTAAAGAAAAAACTTTATATTTTATTTGAGAAATTTCTTCTTCATTTAAACCTTTTTTCTCAAGCTCTTGGACTAAATTTTCCTCTTTTAAATCTACCAAACGACGCAACATTGCCAAAACATTGCTTTTTTCATTTTCAAGATTAGCTAGTTCTAAAGCTCTATCTATCAAAGGATGGTTTTGATTAGTTTGAAGTATATTATAAAGACTATTGATATTTTGTTTCCTATTTTTCACAATTTTTGCTATTTGCTTAAAATCATTCATTTTTTACCTTTCTTTATTTTTAAAACTTAATTATAATGTTTTTTTTAAAACACAAGGAGAATGTATGAAAGATATGGGAGAACCTAAGCTAAGAGTTATAGCTATGCCAAGCAATACAAACCCTGCTGGTAATATCTTTGGTGGTTGGATCATGTCACAAATTGATCTAGCTGGAGCCATTGCCGCAAGAGAACTTTCCCCACAAAGAGTTGTCACAGTTGCGGTAGATAAAATCATTTTTAAAGAGCCAATTTTCGTAGGTGATTTGGTATCTTGCTATGCAAAAATAATCAAAGCAGGTAATACTTCTATCACCGTAGAAGTAGAAGTAGTTACTCAAAGAGCTAATGAATATGGCCGTGTGTATTGTATGCATGTAACTTCAGCTGTAGTAACTTATGTGAGCGTAGATAAAGATGGAAATAAATTTCCTATTGATGCGGATTTAAAAAGATTACACGGCTTTTAATATGTTTTATTGTATTTTTAAAAAAATTTTTATATCATCACAAAAAACTTTCTAAGGCTTATATATGCGTGGATATAAAATATTTTCTGGTTCAGCAAATGAGGAATTTGCTAAAAAAATCTCAAAATACCTTTCATTACCTCTAAGTAATGCAGGTGTGAAGCGTTTTAGCGATGGTGAAATTAGCATTCAAATAGATGAAAGCGTACGTGGTAAAGATGTGTTTATCATACAAAGTACTTGCGCTCCAACAAATGATAATCTAATGGAACTTTTAATCATGACAGATGCATTGCGTCGCTCAAGTGCAAGCTCTATCACAGCTATCATCCCTTATTTTGGTTATGCTAGACAAGATAGAAAAGCAAGTCCTAGGGTGCCTATTACTGCAAAATTAGTAGCAAATCTTATAGAATCAGCTGGTGTGGATAGAGTAGCTACCATAGACTTACATGCTGGACAAATTCAAGGCTTTTTTGATATACCGGTGGATAATCTTTATGGGAGTATTATTTTTAATGATTATATTAAAAATAAAAACTACAAAAATCCTATCATCGCAAGTCCTGACATAGGTGGTATAGCAAGAGCTAGAAGCGTGGCAAAAGCTTTAGGACTTGATATAGTTATAGTAGATAAAAGACGCGAAAAAGCTAATGAAAGCGAAGTGATGAATGTCATCGGTGATGTAAAAGATAAAGAAGTGATTTTAGTAGATGATATCATCGATACAGCAGGAACCATAGTAAAAGCTGCTGAAGTATTTAAAAGCAAAGGTGCAAAGTCAGTTATAGCTTGCTGTACCCACCCTGTGCTTAGTGGCGTAGCTTATGAAAGAATAGCCAAAGATGCGCTTGATGAGCTAGTAGTAACTGACACCATACCTTTAAAACAACAAATGGATAAAATCAAAATCCTAAGCGTAGCACCTATCTTTGGTGAGGTAATACGCAGAGTTTATCATAATGAAAGTGTGAATTCTTTATTTATATAAATTCTTTGCAAGGATAGCCTTGCAAAGAAAATCTAAACTTCAAATAATTCTACAATTTTATATTAATTAAAACTATATTTTTCTATAATTAATAAATTATTATTAATTAAGGAGCTATTATGATTAAAAATTTAATCTTAAATTTTGGTAGAACTATACTTGATATAGCGGCTGCATTAAGCTTTATTATAGCGATTATTTATTCTATTGCGCTGATGTTTACTCTAGGATTTATAGTAGGTCTAGTAACACTTATTGGATCTTTAGTTGCGATATTTTTAAGCTTTTTTGTAATTTATCTTGTCATAGATATAAGAGATGCACTAGCTAATAAAAACTAATTACTGGTGGAGACGAGGGGAATTGAACCCCTGTCCAAAAATAAAACAACCACGGCATCTACATGCTTAGCAAAGGTGAAAATTTCATCTAGCCAAACTCACCTTCCAAAATTTCAAGCTAGACTAAGACTTTAACTTCAATCAAAACTTGTCAGATTTCAATCTACACTATCAAAAATGACCAAATTCTAAGCTAGATAGTATCACTTAAAATTCAGGCTCAACTGAACTTACGCAGCTTTAGCGTAAGCAGGAGCAAATTTAACGTTGTTTGCGTTTAATTTTAATTTGAGCTTTATACGCTTTGCTCAAAGCGACATGCCACCAAGGCCACTCTACTCCTGTCGAAGCCAAGTCGTCCCCATTATTTAGAAATTTTATCAGGAACATTTGCAATTTGAGGATTAAATACACTTAAAAAAGAAGCATTTTTTTCATAATCACTGCAATATCTATCAAGCTGCTCACCCACTAAAAACATCCAATCCACAAATTCATCGCTAGCAGGCCCATCAAATTTAGCTGCTTCTTGCATAATTTCCTCACAAAATGTGCAAAAATTTGCAATCTCATCTAAATTTAATCTTTTAGCAGCCCAAACTACATTGTGGATATTTTGTTCTAAGTCTTTTAAAGCTTCTTTGTATTTTGAGCTATCACTGCTTAGCTTTACTATCAAAGGCTCTAAAACATCGCAAAGACTTCTAAAAAAATACAAAAAACGCTCGATTTCTTCAAGCTCGTAATCTAACTCTAATTGCTCTAAAATTCCCATAAAAACTTCTATAATCTAAGTTTAAATGTTTATTTTAGCAAATTTTAGATAAAATTAAAATTTCTTACAAAATAAAATGGAAAAAATATGGATAGAATCGTAGAGATTGAAAAATTCTCCCCTGATGAAACTTATGAAACAAGCCTTAGACCTTCAAATTTTGACGGTTACATAGGACAAGAAAACATTAAAAAAAATTTAGAAATTTTCATCAAAGCTGCTAAAAAAAGAAATGAATGTCTAGATCATATCCTTTTTAGTGGGCCTGCAGGACTTGGTAAAACAACTTTAGCAAACATTATCTCATATGAAATGAATGCAAATATCAAAACTACCGCTGCACCTATGATAGAAAAAAGCGGGGACTTAGCTGCGATTTTAACTAACCTTAGCGAAGGAGATATTTTATTTATCGATGAAATTCATCGCTTAAGTCCTGCCATAGAAGAAGTGCTTTACCCTGCTATGGAAGATTTTCGTCTTGATATCATCATCGGTAGTGGCCCTGCTGCACAAACAATCAAAATCGATTTGCCCAAATTTACTTTAATAGGTGCTACTACAAGAGCAGGTATGCTAAGCAATCCTTTACGCGATCGCTTTGGTATGCAATTTCGCTTGGAATTTTATAAAAATGAAGAACTTGCTATCATTTTAGAAAAAGCAGCTCTAAAGCTTAATAAAACTTGCGAAAAAAAAGCTTCTTTAGAAATAGCCAAACGCAGTCGCTCAACCCCAAGAATAGCATTAAGATTGCTTAAGCGTGTAAGAGACTTTGCTGATGTAAATGATGAAGAAATCATTAGCGAAAAAAGAGCTAAAGAAGCACTTGATTCTTTAGGGGTAAATGAGCTTGGTTTTGACGCGATGGATTTGCGGTATTTAGAGCTTTTAACTGAAGCTAAAAGAAAACCTATAGGACTTTCTAGTATAGCTGCAGCATTAAGTGAGGATGAAAATACCATAGAAGATGTAATAGAGCCATATTTACTAGCAAATGGTTATATAGAAAGAACAGCCAAAGGTCGTATTGCGAGCTTAAAAAGTTTTGATGTTTTAAAATTAAAATACAACAAGGGTTTATTTGATGAAAAGTAGTAATTTTTTCTTGATTAGTTTTATTTTATTTATTTTATTTTGGGTACTTTTTTTATTTAAACCTTTTTTGATGAATATAGCCATAGCAAGTTTAATGGCTGTTTCTACTTCTAATGTTAATGTTAAATTCTTAAATATTTTCAAAGGTAAAAAAGTCGTTGCAGCAGCAGCTACTACTGCTTTTATGCTGGCTTTATTTTTTATACCTTTTGTATATGCTATTATAGAGCTAGTAAAGGCTGCAAAAGGTTTTGATATAAGCTATTTTCACAATACCATAGAATATTTTAAAAATTATTCTTTGCACCTACCTGAATCTTTAAGCTTTATAGAACCCAAAATCAAAGAAGCACTGGCAAGTATTGATTTAAACTCTATCTCTAAAAATGTTTTAACCTATCTTTCAAGTGCAACTAAATTTGGGACTAAATTTCTAACTGATATGGTGTTAATTTGTGTGTTTTATTTCTTTGCTAATCTGTATGGAGCCCAACTCATTGGCTATATAAAAAGTATAGTGCCTATGAAAAAAGAAGAAACTCAAGGCATTTTAAGTGAAGTGAGTAATGTAATGTCTGTTGTGTTTTATTCTATGGTGCTAAATGCCATTTTACAAGGGGTGCTTTTTGCTATCATTACTAAATTTTATGGTTATGATGCGATTTTAATGGGAATATTATTTTGCTTTAGCTCTTTAATCCCTGTGGTAGGTGGGGCCTTAGTTTATGTGCCTGTTTCTTTATATGAATTTGCAAATAACAATCTAAGTGGCGCTTTAGTGATTTTCATTTATAGCGTGGTGATGATATCTTTTATCGCAGATACTTTAGTAAAGCCTTACATCATTAAATGGATCAATGAAAAACTTGTTCAAATTCCAACGCAAATTAACGAACTTTTAATTTTCTTTGCGATGATAGCAGGAATTTCAAGTTTTGGCTTTTGGGGTATTATCCTTGGACCTGCTATTTTAACTTTCTTTATTTCTACTTTAAAATTATATGTGATTTTAAAAGAAAAGCATTTTGTATAAAAGCGATTATTTTTCAATAATCGCTAAAATTTCTTCTTCGCTTGTAAGTTTTTTATTGTATTTAATCACTAAAAATTTAGAGTTTTTATACACATCTAAAACTCCATTTATGCCTTTAATATTATTTAAATCATGTTTTGTTTCTAAAGATAAATAGACATTTTTAAAATCTGCTGGACTTTGTAAAAACAAAAGCAACACAAACCAAATTACAGACAAAGTTATCAAAATAAAAGCAAGAGAAACTAAACTAAAATGGTGTAAAAAATACCCTCCAACAACACCACCTAAAAAGCTTCCAAAATAGCCAAAAGCATTAAACACACCCAAAGCTGCGCCTTTTTCATTTACTTTGGCAAATTTACTCGCACAACTTTGCATAATAGGCTCATGTAAATTAAATCCTATAAAAAATACTACAACGCCCACCATAAACACTAAAGCATTATGCGAAAAAGCAAATATAATATAAGCAATGATAAAAAATGCCACACCTAAAAGCAATATCTCTTTACTTAAGCCTCTTTTTTCTCCTAAAGATCCTGATAAACCCATAGCTAAAAACCCAAGCACCATAGAGCTAACATAAACATGCCATAAATTCTCACTTGGGTAATTAAACTCATGCACTAAAACCAAAGGAATACTTAAAAACGCGATACTCATAAGCATTTTTTGCATACAATTAGTAAGATTCATCAAAGCTAAGTTTTTTTCTTTTAAAAGTTTTTTTAATGGGGTTTTAGTATTTTCATGTACTATTGTATGCTCTTTTGGCACAACGCTAAATAAAAGCACGATACAAATTAAACTCAAAATTGCACTTAAATCAAACAAACTTGAAAGTCCAAATTTAGCACTCATTAAAGGAGAAAGCACCAAAGAAGCTGCAAAAGAAAGTCCTATAAATGAACCCATGATAGCCATAGCCTTACCGCGATTTTCTTCATTGATAAAATCACTTATCATAGCAGTAGCTACTGCTCCTATGGCTCCTGCACCTTGTAAAAGCCTTCCAAACATCATCGTATAAATATCATCAGCATATGAACACACCAAAGAACCTATGATAAACACCACAAGTCCTATTAGCATAGTTTTTTTACGCCCTATTTTATCTGAAATGATTCCAAAAGGAACTTGCAATGCCATTTGAGTTAGAGCATACACACCTACTAAAAGCCCTACTAAAAACTCATTGGCTCCTTTTAAATTTAAAGCATATAAACTTAAAACCGGCAAAACTATAAATAATCCGAAAAATCTAGTTCCTACAATAAAAGACAAAGGTAAAACGGTTTTTAACATCTTTTCTCCTTATAAAGGATAATTTTACTATGATTTTGATAAACTTTTTTTAAAGTCAAAACAAAAAGAGTAATTTATGAAGAAAAAATTAAAAATCATTCTAGCAACTTCTAACGCACACAAAGTAGAAGAAATCAAAAAATTTTTAACTACTTATGAAATTTATGCCTTAAATGAAATCATCACCCCTTTTGAAATCATCGAAGATGGCATAAGTTTTAAAGAAAATGCTTTGATAAAATCTAAAGCTATTTTTAATGCTTTAGAAAAAAAACAAGATGAATTTATCACCTTAAGCGATGATAGTGGTATAAGCGTAGAGGCTTTAGACAATGCGCCAGGGATTTTTTCTGCAAGATACTCTCAAGAAGGCACTGATGAGGCCAATAGAAACAAGCTCATCCAAGCCCTACATAAAAAAAACTTACATCAAAGCAAGGCTTTTTACACTGCAGCCATAGCCATAAGCTCAAAATATGGACATTTTAGCACGCATGGATATATGCATGGCCTTGCTATTGATACTCCAAGGGGCAATAATGGCTTTGGATATGATCCTTTATTTATCCCAAAAGGTTTTGATAAAACTTTAGGTGAATTAGATGAGCAAGTAAAATTAAAAATTTCACACCGCTCACAAGCGCTAATGTTTGCTACTTATATCTTAAGGGTATTAGAAAAAATGGAGTATTGATGAAACAATTTATAAAATATATGCTTATTGCTTTTGGTGTTTATGTGATTTGGATTTTACTTTATTTTAATTTTGTTTTAAAATAATGATAAGTTAAAATAAAACTTGGTAATAAAAAAAGCGAACCAAATAAAAGCAAACTCATAGCCAAAACCGTAAGCAAACCAAAATAAATCGTCGGGATAAAATTACTACTAATCATTACTAAAAAACCTAGAATAATCGTAACACTAGTATAATAAATCGCACTTCCTATACCTATATGTGAAGCTTTTATAGCCTCTTCTAAGCTTTTATGTTTTAATTCTTCTTTAAAACGATGAATATAATGAATCATATCATCAACTCCTATTCCTATACAAATAGCAGCTATGGTAATACTCATAATATCAAGTGGTATATTTAAAACACCCATTAAGCCAAATACCAAAGCTAAAGGTATGAGATTGGCCAAAATCGCCACAAAAGCATAAACAAAACTTCTAAAAATCACCACAAACAAAGCAAAAATCACAAGCACCACAAAGACTAAAGTGTCAAATTGTGATGAAAAAAGACTTTGAAGCATATTATTATACAAAGGCATAATACCACTGATTTTAACCTCTACATTATCATTTTGTAAAAGTTCTTTTAGGTCTTTTTCAAGCTGTTTTAAAAAAGCATCGCGTCTTAAATTTGGATCACTATCTAGCATACGCACGCTAAATCGCAACTCATTATTTTCTACACTTACAAAAGGGGTTAAAACTTGCTTCTTAAAATTCTCATCTAAATTTTCATATAAAAACGCTAAGGCAAAATCATCTAAAGCCTTACCATCATTAATGCTTTTTCCAAGTTCTAGCAAACTTTGCAAGCTAAGCACAGAGCCTACATATTTTTGCTTACTTAAAAACTCATGAACCTTAGCAGCTATTCTTGTTTTTTCACTACTAAAAAAATACCTATCATCTTTGGCTAAATCATCAAATTCTTGTTCAAACTCATCTAAGCTTTCATTTTGTTTTGGATTTTGCTTAAATTTGACAATCACATCTAAAGGCATAGTTCCACCTAGCTCTTTATCTATAATCAACAAACCTTGTTTAATCCTAGAACTATCTTTAAAATAACTCACAAAACTATTTTCTACTTTAATTTGTAAAATTCCATACAAAGCAAAAGCTACACAAAATAAACTTATACCATAGATAAATTTTCTATGTTGTAAACTTACATTTGCACAAAAACTTAAAAATTTCAACGAATTTTGATTAAGCTCTTTAAAATTTAAACGCGGCATTAATACCAAAATACTTGCAAAATAAATATAAGCTAAAATCAAACTCACACTGATGCCAAGGCTCATCATAATACCGAGTTTGATAATAGGCTCAATATCTGAAAAAACAAAACTTAAAAACCCAACAACCGTGGTTAAAATAGCAAAAAAACTAGGACTTGCTTTATCAAGTAAGGTTGAGAGTAAAAGCTTATAAACGCTAGCTTTTGGGTGTTTGTGTAAATTTTCTATAAAATGCACGATTAAGTGTATCACAACAGAAACGGTGATAATGAGTACCAAAGCTACATAGTTTGAAGACACCACAGTAATATCAAAGCCCAAAAGCGCGAAAATCCCACTTGAAGTAAAAAGCGAAACCACACAAATTCCCAAAGCCAAAAACACTAAACGCAAAGAGCCAAAAAACCACCAAAGTGCTATAAATAAAAGCCCTATTAAGCTAAGTCCATAAATTTTTAAATCACTTTTTACATAATTAATCATATCATTAGCGATCATTTCAACACCACCAAGGTGTAAAAAGTCTCCATTTTGACTATATTTAGATACTATTTTAGTAATTTCTTCTAATCTTTTTGCACTAAATTCCCTTGAGCTTTCTTGGTGCTTTTTAATCAAGGCTCTAAAATGTTCTTTTTCATTTTCATTTTGCGCATTATCCCTTGAATTAATCAAGTCATTATAAACAAGATCAGGCGCTAGATAAATCAAAATTCCCGTTGTTTTTCCATCTTTTGAGATAATATTATTTTTATAAAAGGGTTGATTTAAAATTTCTTTTTTAGCTAGATTAATATCCACATCTTGACTAAAAATATTAGGTATATTTTGGATAAGCTCTTTTAACTCTTTACCTTTAGAACTTGCAAGTAAAGGTGCATTAGCGATAGAAAATACCTTTTGCACTCCATTGATTTTTTCTAAATCAAGGGTTAAGTTTTTGATAGTTTCTAAATTTTCTTTAGCAAAAATATCTTTATTTTTAGGAGCAAAAGCAAGCATTAAAAAATTATCATTGCCATAACGCGCTGAAACTTCTCTATATAGTTTCAAACCCTCATCATGCTCTAAAAGCAAGCTTTCAGCACTTGCATCAACACTTAAATTTTTAGCAAAAAAACTAAAAAATATACAAAAGATTAAAGTAATCCCCAAAGTTAGCTTTGGGAAATTAAGAAAGATTTTTAAAATTTTACTTAGCATTATTTAGAAAAATCAACACTAGAAAGCTTTTCAAGCAAGGTTTTAAAATCACCATTTTGTAAGACATCTTTAAATTGTGAGCGATAAGTTTGTATAATACTTATACCAAAAATATCCACATCATAAATTTGCCAATCATTATTTTTATCATAAAATTTAAAGATTACAAAATTTTCTTTACCATCTACTATCATAGAAGTTTTTAAAAAGGCTCTTTTATTTTTTTCTTCTAAATTAATCACTTTTAATTTTTGAGAATCATACAAAGCAAGCTTATCTGTGAAACTTTTTTTAAGGTTTTTTTCAAAAGCTTTGTTAAATTCATTTTTTTCATTTTCACTTAATTTTTCATATCTTGTAGAAAGACTAAGCTTAGCCATAAGCTCATAATCAAAAACACCATCAAATAAAGCAAAGATTTTTTCCGCTGCTTTAGCTTTATCGTTTTTATTTTGATCTAGAATTTTTAAGCTCTCATCAATTTTTTCTTGCATGGTTTTAGAAATATCTTGCAAATTTAAAGCAAAAGTAAATACTACGCTAAAAAGCAAAACTATGATTTTTTTCATTTTATCTCCTTAATTTGATGAGTTCTTGGCGTCTTTGTTCATATGCATCGCGTATAAAAATGTAATAATCTACACTATTTTGGTAAATATCATCTATTTTTTCATACTCAAAACTTAATTCATTGAGTTTTAATGCAGCATTTACACCCACACCAACCCAAAAATTCTCAATATACCCCTCAGGCACCATAAACCAATTTACAGGCAAAGCTAAAGCATCTCTTACATTATAAGGACCTAAAAGTGGAAGCACTAAGTGTGGTCCACTACCTACTCCCCATTTACCCAAAGTCGTTCCAAAATCAGCTTCATAACTTTTTAAAGGAGTTTTACTCGCACTATCTAACAAACCAAATCCAAAAATCACATTCACACAAAATCTTCCAAATTCCTCACCAGCTTTTCTAAATTCTAAACTTAAAAGATGATTAATAAATCTAAAAGGTGATCTTGTGGTATCAAAAGCATTTTTTACACCTGTTCTTATAAAGCTTGGAGTAATGCTTTTATAAGAAAGCACAACCGGTCTTAAAAAATAAGTATAAAGATCATAATTAAATTTACTCATAGCTTTATTGTAGGTATAAAAGCTATCTTTGACTTCTTTTTTTTGATATTCTTGTTCAAAATCTTCAAAGTCATTTGCTAAAATCAAAGTGTTAAAAAATAAACACAAAATTAGTATGTATTTTAACAAGCTTTTTCCTTTTAAAATTTCATAAATTGAAATCTTATATTATACAAAAATTAAAATAAATTTTTACATTAAAAATATTCTTTAAAAAAAATTAGTAATTTTTATTTGCTTATGAAATAAGTCTTAGAAAATATGCAAAAAATATAAATTTATTTTTGCTTTTAAAAATAAGCTATAATTTTTTTAAAATTTACTATTAAAAGGATAAAAAATGAAAAAAATTTTTACCCTACTTTTTTTGTGTATTTTTGGCTATAGTGCTGATGTAAATATCGCTGCAGCTGCAAATGTAGCTTACGCTTTTAAAGCCTTACAAAAAGAATTTCAAAAAGAAAACCCTGATATTAGTATCAATGTAAGCTTAGGTGCTAGTGGAAATTTAGTTTCACAAATCAAAAATGGAGCGCCATTTGATATATTTATGGCTGCAAATATGAAATTTGCACAAAGCTTGTATGATGATAATTTTGCTAGTACAAAACCTGTTATTTATGCTCAAGGAGCTTTAGCTTTACTCAGTGTTAGAATGGATTTAAGCAAAGGATTAGACATGCTTAAAGAAGAAAAAGTAAAAATCATCACCATAGCTAATCCCAAAGCTGCTCCTTATGGTCAAGCTAGTATAGAAACTTTACAAAATGCTAAAATTTATGAGCAAACAAAAACTAAAATCATCGAGGCAAAATCCATAGGAGAAGCACTTACTCAAACATTGAAAGCAGCCGATGTGGGTTTTATAGCAGCAAGTGCTTTATATGAAGATACGCTAAAATCTTATAAACTCCAAGAAGGAAAAAATTATATTTTAATCAATCCAAAGCTTTATGAACCAATCAATCAAGGTATTATCATCACTTCTTATGGTAAAGATAATGCCAAAGCTAAGAAATT
The DNA here is from genome assembly GCF_025772425.1 of Campylobacter sp. FU_497. Lineage (NCBI taxonomy): Bacteria > Pseudomonadati > Campylobacterota > Epsilonproteobacteria > Campylobacterales > Campylobacteraceae > Campylobacter > Campylobacter sp. FU_497. The sequence goes on from NZ_JAKMSC010000007.1 coordinate 41,747, forward strand.
TTATGATTTTATTTTAAGCAAAAAGGCTAAGGAAATTTTCAAAGCTTATGGCTATAATATCCCATGATTAAAGCTAAAATAAATACTATAAAAAATCATGAAAATATAAACTGGGTAGAATTTCTTATAAATAAACATAAATTATTTATGCTTGCTTTAGAACTTGATGAAAAAGCAAGCATTGATCAAGAAGTTTTACTAGCTTTTAAAAGTAGCGAGTGCTTACTTAGTAAAAAAAATTTAGAAAATTCATTTTTAAATACCTTTTATGCAAAAATCATTGATATTTTTCAAGGACAAATCATCACTATCGTAAGATTAGAAAATGAAATTTGCACTTTCGAAGCTCAAATTAGCACCCATGAGTTTTTAGAGCAAAATTATCAAAAAAATGATTTTGTATTTGCTTATGTACATCCTAGTGCTTTATTTATCAAAGAGTATTTATGCTAAAACTTGACTTTGAAAAAATCTTTAAAAATAAAGAAAAAGAATTTAAACTTAAGGTTAAATTTGAAGTTAAAGAAGGAGAATTTTGTGCTATTTTTGGAAAAAGTGGTAGTGGTAAAACTACGCTTTTGAGAATTTTAGCGGGTTTTGAAAAAGCGCAAGGAATTTGCACTTTTAATAATACGATATTTTTTGATGATAAAAACTTTCTAAGTCCACAAAAAAGAAAACTTGGTTTTGTTTTTCAAGATTATGCTTTATTTGAAAATATGAATGTAGAGCAAAACTTACTTTTTGCCAAAAAAGATCTAAAATTTGCTAATGAGCTTTTAAAACTTTTAGATTTAAGCAAACACAAAAAAAGTCATATTTTAGAACTAAGCGGAGGACAAAAACAACGCGTAGCTTTAGCAAGAGCTATTATGCAAAAACCCAAACTTTTACTTTTAGATGAGCCATTTAGCGCCTTAGATAATGAGATAAAACTACACTTGCATGATTATCTTTTAAATATACATAAAACTTATAAAATCACTACTATTTTAATCAGTCATGATGTAAGTGAAGTTTATAAACTAGCCAATAAAGTCGTCATTTTAGAAAATGGAGCTATCATCAAAGAAGGCTCGCCTAATGAAGTTTTTTTAAAGACACAAGGCTCGCAAAAATTTGCCATAAAAGCACGCATTTTAAAACTACAAAAGCAAGATAGCATATTTATAGCCATACTTGCCATAGGTAATCAAATCAGCCAAGTAGCACTAAGCCCTTTAGAAGCTAAAGATTTTAAAGAAAACGATGAAGTGCTTTTGAGTCAAAAAGCTTTTGCACTAAATTTAACTAAGATATAAAAAACAATGCTAAAATAAGATAAATTATTGCAAGGTTATAAATGACTTATGGATTTTTTATCTTAAAATTTTATACTAGCTTATGGACAAAATGGAAAATAAAAACTGCATATGGTTATTTTTTCTACGCCATAGCTCCACCTTTTATCCTTTTGTAGTTTCATTTTTAATTAATTTAAAAGGATATAAAATGCATTGGTTAGTATTAGCAATTAGTATAGTTTTTGAAGTGATTGCAACAAGCTCGATGAAGTATGCAAGCATAAGTAAAAATAATCTTTATTTAATCGTTTTTGCGGTGTTTTTTTCATTTTCTTTAGTAGGTTTATTTTATGCTTTGAAAAAAATTGATTTAAGTATAGCTTATGCAACTTGGGCAGGTTGTGGTTTGGCATTAGTTAGCGTGGTGGGATTTTTAATCTTTAAAAGAGACAATTACTCTTAATAAAATCATTTTTATTATTTTAATCATCACTGGAGTGGTGGGATTAAAACTTAGTGCTTAAGCCTTTTGGCTTAAAGCACATTCATACTTTGTATCATTACTTTTGCTTTACATTCAGCACAACAATATAGTGTTTTTATCTTAGCTTCATCGCCCATAAATCTTGGCTTCATAATGCTAGCGATTTTCTCAATAGCTTTTTTAGTAGCAAATTCTTTCCCACATTCTACACAGGCAAAAAGTTCATCTTGAGCTAAAACCATAAAAGAAAAATACTCTTTTTCTAAATCTATCCCACTTCTTTGAAGCATTAAAGTATCTTTTTCAGCACAACTTGCCTCACAATATCCACAGGTAGTACATAAGCTTGCATTAAATTTCAAAGAATTATCCTTAGCATCAGCCACTAAAGCTCCTACATTACAAGCTCCCACACAAGAAAGACATAAGGTGCAGGTATCTGTATTGATAGTGATTTTTCCATAGCGTATCCATTCTTTGCTTGGGATATTGCCTAAATTTTCTTCTTTTATAAGCTCTCTTAATCTTATAGCAAAATCTTCTCTTTTTAAAAGCGCAGGATTATAAGATATAAATTTAAGATTTTCTATAAAATGTGCTTGATTTATAGCCTCTAAAAGTTCTTTTTCATCTTTAGCTAGAAAAATTGCATTTTGTTTAAATTTTCTTTGAAAAATTTCATTCATCAAAGCTATCACTTCTAAAGCACCTTGTGATAAGCCATCGCTATAAAAAACCACACTCGCACCACTTGTTTGAAGCATGGCTAAAAAATGTGCTTGATCAAGATAGTTTTCGCCTTTAATCATAAAAGGCATTACATCTTCTTTTAAAGTGATATTTAAATTTTCTATAGACATTTTCTCAGGGATTATTAAAATGATTTTATCTTCATAAAATTTTAAAATTTCATAAAAGCTATTGCGTGGCATAGGTGCATAATCAAGCGCCCCGCTAGGACAAATCCCCACACAATCACCACAGCTTAAACAATCTACATGAGAAAATTCTAATTTTCTTTGCTCATCATCTTTTAAAATAGCTACACTAGGACAAATTTCAGCACATTTTCCACAATGAACACTTCTTCTTTCATGGTATTGACAAATGCTATCATCATAACTAATATAATTTCTAAATTTATATTTTGGAGAATTAGAATTTAAAAGTTTTATAATTTCTTCTTGACTTAAAGTAGTTAAATCATAGCAACCACTTTGTTGATCAAAACTTTCTTTTTTTACATCATATAAGAAAAAATCACAATCAATCTCTACTTGCTCATTATCTTTTAAAGCTATCACGCAAAGCTCGCCCACGCAACCTAAAACACCCAAGCATTGCTCATTACTTAGTTTTAAAACCTTGTATTCTTGTTTTTTTAAACTTTCTATAAGCTCATTTTGATCCTCATTGCTTACAATAATTACATTTTTACCCACTTCTTTGGTGTATTCTAAATCAAGTCCTAAATCATAAACTTTAGATCTAATCTTGTATAAAGACTCAATAGTTTTAGCTTTTTTTAGCACATCATCTTGTGAGTTTTTAAGGTAAAAATTAATCTCAGGTGCATAAACCTCAGGGTTTAAAAGCTTTGAATTTCCTATAAAAACTTCTTCATTACAGGCTTTTTGAACTATACTAATATCATCACTTAAAGGAATCAAATCTTCATTTTCTAAAAATACAAAATCTTTCATAACACTCTCTTTTAAATTTTTTAATCTTAATTATATAAATTTCATTATAAAAAAGTTATAATTTTACTAATTTATTCTTAAGGTTTAAGATGAACAAATTTAGAAATTTTCCACCCATAAACACACTTATAAACAATGAAAACTTGGCTAATTACCCTTTATATTTAAGATCTCATTTTGCAAAAATAGTTGTTTCAAATTGTAAAAAAGAACTAAGTAAAAATGAAAATTTAAATTTTAGCTTGCAAGATTTGCTAAGTAAAATTGCTCAAAGTATTGATGAGTTTTTAAATATGCAAAGTCAAAGTTTGATCAATGCTACTGGAGTTATCATACATACTAATCTTGGTCGTAGCATTATTGATGAGAGTATTTTTGAAAGAACTAAAGAAATCATCTGCTCTTATTCAAATTTAGAGTTTAACATGCAAAGTGGCAAAAGAGGCTCAAGGTATGACGCACTTAGTGCGAATTTAAAAATATTATTTGATTGTGAAGATTGCTTAGTTGTTAATAATAATGCCTCGGCTGTATTTTTGATCTTAAACACCTTAGCAAAAAATGAAGAAGTTATTACTTCAAGAAGTGAGCTAGTTGAGATTGGGGGAAATTTTAGAATTCCTGAAGTTATGCTAGCAGCTGGTGTTAAGCTAAAAGAAGTAGGCACGACTAATAAAACTCATTTATATGATTATGAAAAAGCCATCAATGAAAATACTAAGATGATTTTAAAAACTCATCGTTCTAATTTTGCTTTTAAAGGATTTTTTGAAGAAGTAAGTTTAGATGAAATTCATGCTTTAACAAAAAAGAAAAAACTCATATCTTATTATGATTTGGGTGCTGGATGGTGTGAAAAAATTAATAAACAACTTAGTAAAAACGAGCCAAGCGTAAAAGAGCTTTTAAAACATTGTGATATTTTAAGTTTTAGTGGTGATAAGCTTTTTGGCTCTACGCAAGCAGGCATTATTCTTGGAAAGAAAAAATACATTCAACAATTAAAGAAAAATCAACTTCTAAGAATGCTAAGGGTTGATAAAATCACTCTAGCTTTTTTAAATGAAACTACCAAAGCTTACTTAGAAAAAGAATATGAAAAAATTCCTACACTAAAACTTTTAAATGATGATTTAAAAACCATAGAAAAAAAGGCTCTTTTTGTCAAAGAAAAAATTCCTATTAAATGTGAGTTAAAAGCTTCTAAAAGTTTAGTAGGTGGTGGCTCTATGCCTGATAAAAGCTTAGATACTTTTGTGTTAAGTTTTGATGAGAAAGCTTTGCTTTTACAAGAAAAATTTAGAAAAAAAGGTGTGATTGGCCGTGTTGAAAATGGACATTTTATACTAGATTTTAGAAGTATTTTAGAAAAAGATTTAAATAAAATAATAAGCATTATCAAAGAGGTATTTCATGCATAGTATCATCATAGGTACTGCTGGACATATTGATCATGGTAAAACTTCGCTTATTAAAGCTTTAAATGGTTTTGAAGGTGATAATTTAAAAGAAGAGCAAGAAAAAGGCATTACGATTAATCTTAGCTTTTCAAATTTAAAAAGTGAAAATTTAAATATTGCTTTTATCGATGTGCCTGGACATGAAAGTTTGATTAAAACTATGATAAGTGGTGCTTTTGGCTTTAGAGTATGTATGTTTGTCATAGATATAAATGAGGGTTTAAAGGCTCAAAGTATAGAGCATTTAAGGGTTTTGGAATTTTTAGGCGTAAAAGATGTGGTGCTTATTTTGAGTAAGGTTGATTTATGCAAGGATTTATCACAAAAGCAAGCAGAGCTTTTAAAAGAATTAAAAGCTTTTAAAATCAATATCTTAAAAGTTTTTCCAACAAGCATTTATGATAAGCAAAGTATATTAAATTTAAAAAACTATCTGCTTAGTTTAAAGCCTAAAGAAAATGATGAAAATTTGATTTTTAGATACTACATTGATAGGGTTTTTTCTTTAAAAGGTATAGGAACGGTAGTAACAGGAAGCTTAAATGAAGGAAAAATCAGCAAAAATGAAAAAATCTTTTGCCTTGAAAATCAAAAAGAGATCATTGTAAAAAATATACAAATTCATGAAGAAAATGTTTTAGAAGCAAAAGCTTATAATAGAGTTGCTTTGAGTTTAAATTGTGATTATCATGAGTTAAAAAAAGGCTATGTATTAAGCAAAAAAGGTGTTTTTAAAAGTTTTAAAAGTATCGATGGGGTTGTTTTTAATACAGAGATTAAACACGGAAGTATTTTAGAATTTTGTAGTGGCTCAAAAAAGCTTAATGCAAAAATTAGTGTAATCAAAGAATTTGAAGATAAGACTTATATTAGCTTAGAGTTTGATAAAAACTTACCTTTGTGCTTTGATGATAAATTCATCTTGCTTGAAAATGGGCGTATTAAAAGTGGTGGTGTAGTATTAAATGCAGTGAGTGAGCCTTTAAAAAAAGATATAAAAGCTAAGTATTTAGCACTTTTAGAACAAAAAGATTTTAAAAAAGTATTTGAGTTTTTAAAACAAACTCACAAACTTGGCTTTGGCTTACTTTCAAGCTATCAACGCTTTAAACTCACTCATGAGCAAGCCTTAAACTTAGCAAAAAGCTTAGATCATGTTTTTGTCGATGAGCAAGCTTTAAATGTATATGATTTAAATGCTATGCAAACTTTGAAAGAATTTATTGATTTTATTTTCTCTAAAAATCCTTATGCTTTAATCTCGCCTCATTCTATCGCCTTAAGGCTTAGCTGGGCAAGTGAGAGCTTTTGCGCTTATACACTCAAGCAAATGCAAGAAAAATTAGATTTTAAAGATGGCATATGGTTTTTAAAAGGACAAGATTTTGAAAAATTACAAGAAAAGGCTCATTGTGAGCTTTATGAAATTTTAAAAAAAGAAGGCATAAAACCTACCGCACCTTACAATCTTTATGAGTATTTAGAGCTTGATAGGAAAAATGGAGATCTTATTTTAAAAAAACTCACTAAAGAAAACAAAGTCAAAAGATTAGCGCATAATCTTTTTATAGAAAAAAATGTCCTTGAAAATCTAATGCAAGAGTTTTTAAAGCTTTTGCAAAATCATCATTTAGATGTAGCTTTTGTTAAAAATCATTTTCAAATTTCAAGAAAATACGCCATAGCTTACTTAGAATACCTTGATAAAAATTATCCTCAAGTGGTAAAAATCGAGGAAAAAAGAATATTAAAAATCTAAGTGTTAAAGATTACATTTTATAATGTGCAAAAATTTTAAAACAAAGGAAAATGATGAAAAAATCTTTAGCTCTTTTAACTCTTGCTAGCTCTTTATTTGCTGCAAACAATGAAGAAATTATTAATTTTTTTAAGAAAAATCCAAATTTATCAAATGCAAACATTAGTGTTTCTAGTAGAGAAAAAATTCCTGATACTAACTTTGAAGCTGTGATAGTTAATTTCGAAATTAGTGGTAAAAATTTCCAAGAAATCGTTTTCACTCAAGATAATATCATCACAACTGAAGTAATTGATGTAAAAAAAGGTGAGTTTTATTCTCAAGTTTATCAAGCAAAACTCATGGAAAAACAACAAGCTGAATTTTCAAAAAAAGCCTTAGTGGAACTTAAAAAAGAAAAAATGTTTATTTCTTTAGGCGATAAAAACAAACCTTTGCTTTATGTTTTTAGTGATCCTGAATGTCCATATTGTAGAATGCATTTAGATAAGATAGAAGAAACACTAAAAACTCATCAAGTTAAATTTATCTTAACCCCTATCCATGATACAAGCGCATTTGAAAAATCTGCATTAATTTATAAAGAAAGTAAAAATGCCAAAGATGATGCACAAAAAATTGCTATCATGAAAAAATACTATGATAAAAATTTAAAAGATTATAAAAAACCTAGTGAAGCTGAAGTTAAAGCAGTAAGAGAAACTTTTGCAAAATACTCTAAACTTGGTCTTCGTGCCGTACCAACGATAATCGATGCTCAAAAATAATCTTTTCTTGCTTGTACTTGCACTATTTTTAAGTGCTTGTACAGGCCCTATGCAAACTTTTATCCAAACAAACAATGAGGGTATTTTCCTACATGCTAATAAAAATCAAAGTTTTTCTTTACACATCAATAATCCTTCAAAATTAAACACAAATTTAGAAGCCAAACTCACTCAAAAATTACAAAATTTGGGATTGGTTTTAGATAATGATCAAAGTGATTATAAAATTTATATCAATATAGTAGATTTTAAAAAATTTTCTTACGCACAAAGACTAATTGCTTCTAATGCGAGATTTTTTTATAATGACTTTGATAAAATAGATGATGTTTTTGAAATGGAAGTAGAAAATTATTATCTTTTGCAAGTTAATTTACAAATTAGCTACAAAAACTCTACTCAAAGCACCTCGCTTTTAGCAAGAACTGCTTATCTTAGCAATATAGATAGAGCCAAAGAATCTTTAGAAGAAAAAATTGCTAATCAAATAACAAGCTTTTTTTATATGCATTAAAGATGGCATTTAAGCCATCTTTTTAAATATAACCATGATCAATCATCGCATCAGCTACTTTTTTAAAGCCTGCTATGTTTGAACCTACTACTAAATTTCCTTCATGATTATAAGCTTTTGCACACTCGTATGAATTTTCAAAAATATTTTTCATAATCTTATGCAATTTTGCATCAACTTCCTCAAAACTCCATTGACACATACTTGCATTTTGTTGCATTTCAAGTTGAGAAGTCGCTACACCGCCTGCATTTGCAGCCTTAGCTGGGGCAAATAAAAAGTCTTTTTGATTTAACATAAAATCAATCGCTTCAAGTGTACTTGGCATATTAGCTCCCTCTGCTACCATACGACAACCATTGTGATATAAGGTTTTAATATCTTCTAAATTTAACTCATTTTGCGTAGCACTTGGAAAAGCTATATCACAAGGTATACTCCATACTCCATTACAACCTTGTTTATACGCGCTTTTTGGAGTAAAAACAGCACCTTTTTTAAGCGCTGCATAATCACTCACCCTAGCTCTTTTTACTTCTTTAATTTCTTTTAATAAATCTAAATCTATTCCATCTTTATCATAAACAAATCCATCACTATCGCTTATTGTGATTGCTTTTGCGCCAAGTTGGTGTAATTTTTCTATGGTATAAATTGCCACATTTCCACTACCTGAAACTGCACACTCTTTTCCTTCTAATGCATTGTTGTATTTTGCTAGCATTTCTTGAGTAAAATACACGCAACCATATCCTGTTGCTTCTGTTCTTGCTAAACTTCCACCCCATGGAATTTTCTTTCCCGTTAAAGTTCCATCAAAATTAGAGCTAATTTTCTTATAAGCTCCAAACATATATCCAATTTCCCTAGCACCAACCCCTATATCGCCTGCTGGCACATCAGTGCTTGCACCTATGATTTTTGAAAGTTCAGCCATAAAAGCTTGACAAAAACGCATAATTTCTGCTTCGCTTTTACCTTTAGGATCAAAATTTGCTCCACCTTTAGCACCGCCTATCATCAAACCCGTTAAAGAGTTTTTGAAAATTTGCTCAAAACCTAAAAATTTCAAAACATCCAAATTCACACTAGGATGAAATCTAATCCCACCTTTATAAGGACCTAAACTAGAATTAAACTGCACTCTATAGCCAAAATGCGTTTGAGCTTTACCCGCATCATTGATATATACAACTCTAAATATAGTTGTTTTTTCAGGCATTACAATACGCTCTAATATTGCATGATCTTGATAGGTTTTATTAGATTCAAGTAAAGGTTCTAAAGAATTTAATACCTCAGTTGCTGCTTGAAAAAATATAGGTTGTCTTGGGGAAATTGTTTGAATTTTTTCTAAAGTTTCATTGATATATTGTTTAGCCATACTCATAAATTGTCCTTTTTATAGTATCTTGCTGTTTGTTTTAGCTAAAAATTTTTTTAGCGCCATTTGCTCCTTTGTTCCTATTTTGTAATAAATTAGCTTTAAGTATGCGCTAATTTCCTTTTGAGAAAGATTTCTTGATTTAGAATAATCTAGCAAAATATATTGTGGAATGAAAATTTTACTTTTTGTGAAATTTTTCATCATTCTTTTATAAATAGAAAAATTTTCAACACAAGAAAAGCGTGCAAAAACAAAAGGTAGTTTTGTCTTTTCATACCATAATTCACACAAATCAATATAATCTTTTGGATTTTGCAAATAAAGTTTTAAAGCCTTATCACCGATGATAACCTCCCCTTTTTGCTTTAAAACTTTTGCAAGAGCATTAGAAGTTGCAGAACTTGCATCTTCTTTGCTTTGAGAATGTTTTTTTACTAAAACGCTTTTTACCTTTTTGCTTGCGCAAATTCCCACATTTAAGGTTTTGTATTTTTTTCTACGACTTTCAATACTTGAAATAATCGCTGCGTCAATGCGTCTAAAATACAAATGGCGATTTAGCTTACTAGGAACCCCTTTTTTGTATTCTGTAGTTTGCTTAACATAGCTAGGAAAAGCTGTTTTTTTAAGATAGATATGCAAAGGGAGTAAATTAAGATAATCTATCTTTCCAAAAACCATCTTAGCCTTTCTATGATTAAGTATTATTATCCTATAAAAAAATATCTTAAATATAAATTAATTTAATTAAAAATATAATCAATACTAAAATTTATATCAAAATTTAACATTTATTGTAAAAAATTATTTTGTAATCTTAGATTATTAAGTAAAAAATTAAAATAATAGAAAAGTCAAATTGAAAGATTAAAAATAAAAATTAAGTTTTATTCAAAAAAATATTTTAAATAAAACTTAATCTATAAAAACTATTGTAAGCTTGCTAGATATTTTTGATAGTCAAATTCTTTTACCAAAGCTACTCCATCTTCAACTGCAGCTTTTGCCACAGCAGCACTAACTACAGCTTTTACCCTACTATCAAATGGTTTTGGTATCACATAATCTCTACCAAAGCTAAGCTCCTCTACTCCATAAGCTTGTTTTACCTCATCAGTTACTTCAAGCTTAGCTAAATCAGCCAAAGCTTTAGCAGCAGCTACTTTCATATTTTCAGTGATTTTAGTCGCTTTTACATCTAAGGCTCCTCTAAAAATAAAAGGAAAACCTAAAACATTGTTAATTTGATTTGGGTAATCGCTTCTACCTGTTCCAACTATAGCATCATTTCTAACCCTTTTAACATCTTCAGGCATTACTTCAGGCACAGGATTAGCTAGTGCAAAAATCACAGGATCTTTAGCCATACTTAAAATCATCTCATCATCTAAAATCTTAGGCGCACTCAAACCCAAAAACACATCAGCATCTTTTAAAGCCTCTCTTAAGGTACTATCTTTGATATCGCTTACAAATTCTAGTTTGTATTTATTTAAATCATCTCTTTGGGTATTAATCACACCTTTACTATCTACTAAAACGATATTTTTAACCCCTAAATTTCTATACATTCTAGCACTTGCGATACCCGCTGCACCCGCACCACTTACTACTACTTTAATATCTTCAAATTTTTTACCACTAATTTCCATAGCATTCATTAATCCTGCTGTAGAAATGATCGCAGTACCGTGTTGATCATCGTGCATTACAGGAATTCCAAGATCTTGCAAAGCAGCTTCTATTTCAAAACATTTTGGTGCCGAAATATCTTCTAAATTAATTCCTCCAAAGGTAGGTGCTATAGCTTTACAAAAGGTAACAATTTCATCTACACTATGAGCATTAATTTCTAAATCATAAGCATTAACATTAGCAAATTTTTTAAACAAACAAGCCTTTCCTTCCATCACGGGCTTACTTGCACTTGCTCCTATATTACCAAGTCCCAAAACTGCACTACCATCACTTACTATAGCAACTAAATTAGCTTTATTAGTGTATTTATAAGCTAAGGTTTCATCTTTTGCTATCTCAACACAAGGTTCAGCAACCCCTGGAGAATAAGCTAAAGACAAATCATGCGCACTATCCATAGGCTTTCTAGCAATAATATCTACTTTACCACCTAGGTGGTACTCTAAAGCCTCTTCTTTTAAATTCATTATTTCTCCTTCATGTAAGTTAGTAAATTTTCTATTCTAAGCTTAGCTTTTTGCACTCCTAAAAATTCTAATACTTCAAATATACTAGGACTTACCGAGCTTCCAGTGAGTGCAATGCGTATAGCTTGGGCTAGATCTTTTAACTTAAGATTATTTTCTTCTAAGAATTGATTAGTTAATTCTTCAAATTCGCAAGCGTTTTTTTGCTCATTTAAAACCATAGCGTATTTTTCCAAATAAGTTAAATTTGTTACATTAAGAAATTTATCTACAGCCTTTTGATCGTATTCTTTTGGGTCATTTAGTAACACTTTGGCCCCGCTAATGATATCATGCAAGGTTTTAGCTCTCTCTCTTAACATATCTAGCAAAAAGCCTGCTTTTTCATACTGACTCAAATCAAAACCTAAATCTTTTAATTGTCTATTGTTTTCTTCAAAAGGCAAAGTTTTAATATAATGAGCATTAAGCCATTCTAGCTTTTTAAAATTATAGCAAGAAGCACTTTTATTAATATGATTTGGATCAAAAAGCTCTTGCATACTTTCTAAAGAAAAAATTTCATCATCGCCATGGCTCCAACCAAGACGCACTAAGAAATTAAGCAGAGCTTGAGGTAAAATCCCCATATTTTTATACTCCATCACATCAGTTGCCCCATGACGCTTAGAAAGTTTTTTACCATCTTCACCATGTATCATAGCCACATGATAAAATTTAGGTATTTTAAAGCCTAATGCTTCATAAAGAACGATTTGTTTTGGAGTATTTGATAAATGATCATCCCCTCTTATAACATCACTCACACCCATTAGCGCATCATCAATTACAACGGTTAAATTATAAATTGGGCTACCATCGCTTCTTGCGATTACAAAATCATCTAAAATATCCTCAGCCTTAAAGCTAACCTCGCCTTTAATACCATCTATAAATTTAATCTCTCCACTTTGTGGTGCTTTTATACGCACCACAGGTTCAATACCACTTGGGGGAGTTCCTTTAAAATCTCTATATCTACCATCATATTTTGGGCGCTCTTTAGCTGCTTCTTGCTTAGCTCTTAACTCATCAAGCTCTTCTATGCTCATATAACAATAATAAGCCTTGCCCTCATCTAGTAATTTTTGAATGTATTTTTTGTAAATATCAAATCTTTGAGATTGATACTCAATCGTACCATCATAATCAAGCCCACACCATTTAAATGCTTCTATAATAGCTTGTGTAGCTTCTTGTGAATTTCTTTTTAAATCCGTATCTTCAATACGCAATAAAAATTTACCCTTATTTTTTCTTGCATAAAGATAATTATATAAAGCCGTTCTAAGCCCTCCTATGTGCAAATATCCTGTTGGAGAAGGAGCAAAACGCGTTGTGATTTCTTGCATATTTTTACCTTTTTTAAATTTTTATTGTTATAATGCTATATTTACACTTAAATAAAGGTTTTATATGAGAAAATTTTTAATATCTTGTTGTTTTGCTGCAAATATTTTATATGCTCAAACTCTTGGTGGTGTAGCAATGGTAGTAGAAAATCAACCTATTACTCTTTATGATATAGAACAAACCATGAAAGAATTAAAAACCAATGATAGACAAAAGGCTATAGCATTTTTAGTAGATGATAAAATTCAACAAAGTGAAGCTAAAAAACTAGGAATTTATGTAAGTACTTTTGAACTTAATGAAAAATTAGCCCAAATAGCAAAAGGCAATAAAACTGATATCAATGGTTTGCAAGCAAAGATAGAAAAAGACGGTTTAAGTTTTGAAGTTTTTAAAAACAAGATTAAAAAAGATCTTGAAAGAGAAAAACTTTATAGAAGTATAATGCAAAATGCAAAAATCAATATTGATGATGAAACACTAAAACATTTTTATGAAAGCAATCTTGATAAATTTAGCACTTTTTCAAATATAGACTTAGTTGTTTATAATTCTACTAATCCAGAACTTTTACAACAGCTTGCACAAAATCCTATGTATAAAAATTCTCAAGTTAAATCAAAAGCCATTAGTTTAAACGCAGCTAGCATAGATCCAAGATTACTTGCTTTGTTAAATAATACCAAAATAGGAGAATTTACTCCAGTGTTAAATGGCGAAAATGCTTATATAGTATATTTTGTAAAAGAAAAATATGGTAAAAATCCTATCGAATTTGACTTAATCAAAGATCAAGTTAGCAATGTCTATACTCTAACCCAAAGAGAACAAGCCTTAAAAAATCATCTTGATAAAATAAGAGCAAATGCTCATATAGAAGAATTAAGATAGGTTTAAAACCTATCTTAATTAATGTCTTGAAAGATAATTTGTATCATAATTATTATTGATAAAATCTGCATTATCCATCATCGCTAAATGAAAATCTTTAGTTGTTTTTATCCCACCTACAATAAGCTCTTGCAAGGCTATTTTCATTTTAGCTATAGCTGTGTTTCTATCTTCTCCCCAAACGACTAATTTTCCAATCATAGAATCATAATAAGGAGGTACGCTATAATCTTGATAACAATGGCTTTCCATTCTTACATTGCGTCCTGCTGGAGCTACGTATTTTGTGATTTTACCTGGACAAGGTAAGAAAGTTTTAGAATCTTCGGCAGTGATTCTACATTCTATAGAATGGCCTTTAAGTTTGATTTCTTCTTGTTTTGGTAAAGAATACCCTTCTGCTACTTTAATCATAAGCTCGATAATATCCACCCCGCTTACCATCTCACTCACACAATGCTCAACCTGCAAACGCGTATTCATCTCGATAAAATAAAAATCTAAATTTTTATCCACTAAAAACTCAAAAGTTCCCGCACCCTCATAATCAATAGCCTTAGCAGCTTTAACTGCTGTTTCATGAAGTCTTGCTCTTGTTTTTTCATCTAGTAAAATTGCAGGAGATTCTTCTATAAGTTTTTGATGGCGTCTTTGCATAGAGCAATCTCTCTCACCCAAATGTATCACATTTCCAAAGCTATCTCCTATGATTTGCACTTCTATATGGCGTGGGTTTTGGATATATTTTTCCATATACATAGTTCCATCACCAAAAGCACTCATCGCTTCACTTTCTGCTGACCAGTAAGCTTTTTCTAAATCTTTTTCATCTTCAACTACACGCATGCCACGGCCACCACCACCTGCTGCTGCTTTTAAAATTACAGGATAGCCTATTTCTTTAGCAAGTTTTTTTGCTGCTTCAACCCCACCTAAAGCCCCATCACTTCCTGGGATTACAGGCACACCTGCTCTTTGCATTACTTGTTTTGCTTTGCTTTTATCACTCATTAGTGCCATAGCAGCTACTGAAGGACCTATGAATTTGATATTATGTTTTGCACAAATTTCAACAAAATTTTGATTTTCACTTAAAAATCCATACCCTGGGAAAATCGCATCCGCTTCGCTAATTTCAGCTGCACTAATAATAGCTGGGATATTTAAATAGCTTTCTGAACTTCTAGCATTTCCTATACAAATACTCGCATCAGCATATTTTAAATACAAAGCATCTTTATCTGCAGTAGAATACACACAAATTGCTTTTTTTCCCATTTCTTTTACAGTTCTTAAAGCTCTTAATGCAATTTCTCCACGATTTGCTATTAAAACTTTTTTAATTTCCATTTTATAATTTCTCCACCACAAATAAAGGCATACCAAATTCTACAGGCTGACCATCTGCAACTAATACTTCTACTATCCTACAATCATATTCAGCTTCGATTTCATTCATGATTTTCATTGCTTCAATAATTGCTATAGTACTTCCTTTTTTAATAGTTTGTCCTGCTTTAGCAAAAGGTGCTGCACCCGGGCTTGGAGCTTGATAGAAAGTACCCACCATAGGGCTGTTGATAGTTGGTTTATTAGAAGAGTTTGAGCTTGCTTTGGTTTCATTAACTACATTTACATTAATTGGCTGTGGTGCTGGAGCAACAGGAGCTGGAGCTGGTAATTCACAACACATATCTCTTTCTAGTTCTATTTCAAATCCATCTTGTTCTTTTATTTTAATCTTGCTTATATTTGCTTCTGCAAAAAGTTGCATTAGTTCTTTGATTTCTTCTTTTGTCATATATTCTCCTTATTTATAAGACTTAATTTATAATTATATATAAAAATACTAAAAATAACTTCAATTATTTATATTTTACTTTTATTTTAAGATATAATTTAAAAATTCACTTTAATTATAAAGGACAAAAATGGGCTTAAAAGCAGATAATTGGATCAAAAAAATGGCATTAGAGCACAATATGATAGAGCCATTTTGTGAAGCAAATATAGGTAAAGGTATAGTTAGTTATGGGCTTTCAAGCTATGGATATGATATAAGAGTTGGAAGAGAATTTAAGATTTTTACTAATGTAAATTCCACTGTTGTAGATCCTAAAAATTTTGTAGAAGAAAATGTAGTAGATTTTGTAGGCGATGTATGTATAGTGCCTGCAAATTCTTTCGCGCTTGCAAGAACGGTTGAGTATTTTAAAATGCCAAATGATGTTTTGGCTATTTGTCTTGGCAAAAGCACTTATGCAAGATGTGGCATTATAGTAAATGTAACTCCTTTTGAGCCAGGTTTTGAAGGACATATCACTATAGAAATTTCAAACACAACCCCACTACCTGCTAAAATTTATGCTAATGAAGGTATAGCTCAAGTTTTATTTTTACAAGGAGATGAACCTTGTGAAGTAACATATGCTGATAAAAAGGGTAAATACCAAGCTCAAACAGGTATAACTTTACCAAGAATTTTAAAATAATTATATTTTCAGTCGATATAAAAACTTAGTCAAGTAATAGGAAAATAAATATGTTTAATGGAAAAAGCATTTTAATCACTGGTGGCACAGGAAGTTTTGGAAAAACTTATACTAAAACTTTACTTCAAAAATACAAACCCAAAAAAATCATCATTTATTCACGCGATGAACTCAAGCAATTTGAAATGGCAAGAGAATTTAATAATAACTGTATGCGTTATTTTATAGGTGATGTAAGAGATAAAGAAAGATTAAGTATAGCAATGAAGGATGTTGATTTTGTCATTCATGCAGCTGCTATGAAACATGTGCCAATTGCAGAATATAATCCAATGGAATGTATAAAAACTAATATCCATGGAGCACAAAATGTAATCGATGCGTGTTTGGAAAATAATGTAGAGAAATGTATCGCACTTTCAACTGATAAGGCATGTAATCCTATTAATTTATACGGAGCTACAAAGCTTGCAAGTGATAAGCTTTTTGTAGCAGCAAACAACATCGCAGGAAATTCTCATACTAAATTTAGCGTTACAAGATATGGAAATGTAGTAGGCTCAAGAGGATCTGTCATACCATTTTTTAAAAAGCTAATCAATGAAGGTGCTAAAGAACTTCCTATCACAGATGAGAGAATGACAAGATTTTGGATATCTTTAGAAGATGGGGTTAATTTCGTGCTGAATAACTTTACATACATGCATGGAGGGGAAATTTTCGTGCCAAAAATTCCTTCTATGAAAATTGTAGATTTAGCTAAAACCATGGCTCCTAATTTAGCTCATAAAATCATAGGCATAAGAGCAGGTGAAAAACTACATGAAATTATGATTTCAAGTGATGATAGTCACTTAACTTATGAATTTGAAAATTATTATGCCATTAGTCCAAGTATTAAATTTACTAATATGGAAATTGATTTTAGCATAAATGCAAAAGGACAAAAAGGAAAAAAAGTTTCCAATGGCTTTTCTTATAGCTCAGATAATAATAAAGAATGGATTAGCCAAGAAGAGCTTTTAAATATAATAAATCATACAGAGCTTGAAAAATGATAACTTATTCTCATCAAAATATTGACGAACAAGACATACAAGCAGTTTGTAAAGCTTTAAAAGATGATTTTTTAACCGGAGGAAAAAAGGTTGAAGAATTTGAACAAGCCCTTTGTGAGTATGTGGGTGTAAAATATGCTTGCGTACTAAATTCAGCTACTTCTGCCTTACACCTTGCGTATTTATCTTTAAATGTAAAAGAAAAAATTGTCTTAACAACTCCCATTACCTTTGCTGCAACTGCAAATGCAGCTTTAATGGCAGGTGCTAGGGTTGAGTTTATAGATGTAAAAAGCGATGGAAATATTGATGAGAAAAAACTTGCTTTAAGATTAAGCCAAGATAGCTCTAATATAGGGGCAATTTGCGTGGTTGATTTTGCGGGAAATAGTGTAGAAATGGATGAAATTTTAGCCTTAGCCAAACGACACAACATCCCACTAATTGATGATGCAAGTCATGCCCTAGGTGCTATTTATAAAGATCAAAAAGTAGGCTCTATGGGAGATTTGAGCATATTTTCTTTTCATCCGGTTAAACCTATTACAACCTTTGAGGGTGGTGCGGTCGTTAGTAATGATGAGGAATTAATCTCAAAAATCAAGCTTTTAAGAAGTCATGGCATAGTCAAAAAAAGACTTTGGGATAGTGATATGATTGAACTAGGCTATAATTATCGTTTAAGTGATGTAGCTTGTGCTTTAGGTATAAATCAACTTAAAAAACTTGATAATATGCTAGAAAAAAGAGAAATCATCACAAGTTTTTATGATAAAGAATTTGAAAAAAATCCTTATTTTAGCACTATAAAAATTAAAGATTATAAAAAAAGCTCAAGACATTTATACCCTATTTTGCTTTTTCCTGAATTTTATTGCCAAAAAGAGATTATTTTTGAGAAATTATTAAATTTAGGCATAGGCGTGCAAGTGCATTATAAGCCTACTTATGAGTTTAGTTATTATAAAAACTTATATGGAAATTTATTTTTAGAAAATGCAGATAATTTTTATAAAGCTGAACTTAGCATACCTGCTCATCAAGAAATGAATTTAAAAGAAGCACAATTTATTAAAGATAATTTATTTAAGATTTTAGAAGAAACTAAAAAGGCTTGTTGTGAGTAAAAGTATGTATGAGCTAGTTTGTGAGCTTTTTCCTATATGCAGAAGTATTACCGGGGCTGGCTTTAGACAAAGCTTAAAAATACTTGATGAAGCTATGGGGGGGGGTATATTAAAAATTCACTCTATAGCAAGCGGGAGCAAAGTGTTTGACTGGGAAGTACCTGCTGAATGGGAGATAAACAATGCTTATATCATCACTCCAAATGGAGAAAAAATTTGTGATTTTAAGCAAAATAATCTTCATGTATTAAACTATAGCACAGGCATAGACACAGAGCTTGATCTAGCAAGCTTACAAGAACACCTTTACTCTATAGAAGAAATGCCTGATGCCATACCTTATGTGACAAGCTATTATAAAAGGCGTTGGGGTTTTTGTATAAAACATGAAGATAGAGTTAAACTAAAAGAAGGAAAATATAAAGTTTTCATAGACGCAAAACACTATGAAAATGGGGTTTTAAACTATGCTGATTTACTCATACCTAGCACGCAAGAAACAAAAGATGAAATTTTAATTTCCACTTACCTTTGTCATCCATCTATGGCAAATAACGAGCTAAGTGGCCCTGTAGTAGCTACATTTTTAGCTAAATGGCTTTTAGAACTAAAAGAGAGAAAATATAACTATCGTTTTGTTTTTGTTCCTGAAACTATAGGAAGTATAGTTTATCTTAGTAAACATTTAAAGTACTTACAAAAACATATCAAAGCAGGTTTTGTACTCTCTTGCATAGGTGATGATAATGCTTACTCACTCATTCACACTCCAAGTGAAAATACTCTAGCAGATAAAGTAGCTTTGCATACTTTAAAAGATAAAAATAATTTTAAAGAATTTAGCTTTTTAGATAGAGGAAGTGATGAAAGACAATACTGCTCCCCTTTAGTAAATTTACCCGTAGTTTGTGTATGTAGAACTAGATTTGGTGATTATAAAGAATACCACACTAGCAAAGATGATTTAAATTTCATCAGTGAAGAAGGCTTACAAGGTGGCTTAAAAGCCATGCAAGAAATCATTATGAATTTAGAGGTTAATGAAATTTATCAAAATACTGTATTTTGTGAACCCAATTTAGGCAAAAGAGACTTATATATAGACCATTGCAAAAGAGAAGGAAGGGTTGAAAATATACTTAGTTTTTTAGCATATTGTGATGGCAAAAATGATGTTTTAGATATAGCTTCAAAGCTTAGTATACAAGCTTATGAGCTAAAAGATTTAATAGAAAAGTTAAAATTTCATAAACTCATTCAAAGTAAAAATATTTATAAAGGAATACAATGAAATTTATTTCCTATACTTTTTCTAAAAATAATATTAGTTTTTACATTTTTAATTTTGCTATTTTTGAATATAAAAAGACTTCTAGCTACACTTTACAAAATACAGTAGAATCTACAAAAACAAAATTAAAATTTTTTAATATTCCAATATATAATGGTAATCATATTACACTACATCCAAATACTCTTTTGGATACTCTTTTGGATACTCTATATAAAAATTTTACATTCAAACAATGGAACCAATCTTTTTCCATGCAAAAAAGTATTGGTAACACTATCAATAACGATCCTGATATTGATAAAAAAATTTTTAATCTTTGTAAGAACCTAGATATATCAAGTAAACAATGTGTCTGCAAAATTATCAATCGATTAAAAAATATTGATAAAAATCCTAATTATCAAATTGACTATTCTGATGAGGAAAAAAACGAATTAAACAAAATTACAAATTCATTTTTTACCAATATATTTAAAGTAAAAAATAATATATGGTGCTATAATGGGTATTTTCTGCCAATTAAACAATTTGAAATATCTGTATTTTGGCATAAACATGGAATGCATGTTTTCAATAAAAAAACGCTCAATAAAATTAAACATCTAGATATAATTGATGTAGGCGGATTTATAGGTGATAGTGCAATAATTTTTGAACAAGAATTCACTGAAAAATTTGTATATACTTTCGAGGCGTCTGAAAAAAACTACAATTTAATGCTAAAAACACTTGAATTAAACCAAAGCCAAAGAATTAAGCCAATAAAAAAAGCTCTTGGCAGTAAAAACGAAACTTTAAGTTTGAATATATCAGGGTATAGTTCGAGTTTCAAATACAATGATCATTCGATAGAAAATGAACAAGTTGAAATTGTTAGTTTGGATTCATATATTCAAAACAACGACGTAAACATAGGGTTAATTAAAGTTGATATAGAAGGCTTTGAACAAGAATTTCTAAAGGGTGCTTTACATACAATTAAAAAACATAAGCCTGCTATGATTATTAGCATTTATCATAATTATGAAGATTTTTTTGAAATTAAAAATCTTATAGATTCTTGGAATTTAGGATATTCTTTTAAAATTTACAAGCCAATTGATTTTTATATTAGTCTTGAAACATGTTTATATTGTGAAATTATAGAAGACCAAGGTTTTTCCCATGACAACCCACATCAATGATTTTTTACTAGAAAGTGTTGCTAAATTTGGAAGTAAAAATGCTTTTGTTGAGTTTAATGGTAAAAGCATAAGCTATAAAGAATTTGATGATTTAAGTAAAAAAATAGCAAGTAAAATTCTTTCTAAACTTCCTACTAAAAGTACACAAAATCCTGTATTAATCATACTTCCTAAAGGGATTGATTGTTTGCTTTCTTTTTTTGGTGTAGCAAAAAGTGGGAATTTTTATACACTTTTAGATGAAAAAAGTCCTAAAGAGCGTGTAGAAAAAGTTATAGAAGTTTTAAAACCAAAGCTTTTAATTACTTCTAAAAAATTAAATTTAGATTTTAATCTTGATACTATCTTCACAGAAGATTTTGAAAGCTTTGTTATAAATGAAAATGCTTTAGAAAAAGCTTTAAATAATCACATAGATACTAATTTACTTTATGTCTTTTTTACAAGCGGAAGCACAGGGACTCCAAAAGGAGTAAGTATAAGTCATAAAAGTGTGATTGATTATACTTTTTGGGTATGTGAGACTTTTAAACTAAGTCATGAAGATATACTTGCTAATCAAGCACCATTTTACTTTGATAATAGCGTTTTAGATATTTTCTCATCTGTAAAAGCAGGAACCACTTTACATTTGCTACCAAATCATCTTTTTGCTTTTCCAAATAAAATTTTAGAGTACCTAGAACAAGAAAAAATAACAACAATTTTTTGGGTACCTTCTGTACTGATTTATTTTGCAAATACACATGCATTAGAAAATAAAACGCTTTATATTAATAAAATCTTATTTGCTGGTGAAATTATGCCAAATAAGCAACTCAACATTTGGCGTAAATATCTTCCTAATGCTTTATTTGCTAATCTTTACGGACCTACTGAAATTACAGTTGATTGCTCTTATTATATAATTGATAGACAATTTAGCGATGATGAGCTTTTACCTATAGGAAAAGCTTGTAAAAATACTCAGCTTTTAGTCTTTGATGAGAATTTAAATTTAATTACTCCAAGTCAAGTGGAAATTAAAGGCGAGCTTTATGTAAGAGGAACTTGTCTTTCTTTAGGCTATTACAACGATAAGGAAAAAACAAAGCAAGCTTTTGTGCAAAATCCTTTGCATGATAATTACCTAGACTTACTTTATAAAACAGGTGATGTGGTAGCTTATAATGAATTTGGCGAACTTTTATGCTATGGAAGGATAGATCATCAAATCAAATACATGGGTCATCGCATAGAGCTTGGAGAGATAGAAAGTATTATAAATTCTCATGAGAATGTAAGAAATTGTGCTTGTATTTTTAAAGAAGAAATAATTTGCTTTTATGAAAGCAAGGAAGAGTTAGATTTTAAAAACTTTTTAAAAGACAAACTCCCTATTTACATGATACCTAAAAAATTTGTTAAAATAGAACAATTTGCTTTAAATGCAAATGGAAAGATTGATAGGAAAATCCTATTTAAAATCCCTTTAAAAATTTAATAGTGTTGTTTTTCAAACGAACAACTTCTAAAATAAAATCTACAATATCATCATAATCAGTATCTTTGAAACCAACTCTATCATTTGTTTCTATTATACTTTTATTTTTGAATAATTCTTTTTTATGTGGAAAAAAATTACATCTTACCCATTCATTGGAATTGCTAAAAAATTTTTCATAGTTTCCACATAATTGCGCTTTTAATGAAAACTTCAAATGAGAATGAAACGAGTCTAACTCAAAATATTTTTCTATTATTTTGGATAAAAATTTTATTGTATTAGGATCTTTGCTTTTTTGATTAATTCTTTTTAACAATTCTATCCCTAATAAATTCAAGCTTTTGTTTTGATTTTGAGGAATTAAAAATTCATTCTTATTAACTTCCAAATCAATACAGTGTAAAAAATCTTCTATTAAATCTTGATTAAAAAAATCATCTTTTTCAAAAATTCTTATCTTTAAGTTTTCTCTACCAAAAACGCTAGCATAACTTTGACATAACCATTTATAGTCAAAAATATGTCTTTTGTAATGCATACTAGGATCTATGGGTGCTAAATCAATTTGTAAATTATATTTTATTCCCTGAGAATATAGCGAATTTAAAAGATCACTGATATTGCGCAAATATAATATAATATATATTTTATCAAAACCTAAATTTTCTAAAAAAATTTTCAATTGCTGTATATACTCTATTTTAGAAAATTCCCATACAATACCCTCGCATGAAAATATAAATTTTTTATCACCATGCATTTTAAACTCTTTTCCGTTCAACCCTTTTAACACTTGCCCATTTTTATCTTTGTTAGAACTTAAAATTTGCTCCACCAAACCCCAATGTCTAGAAGTAATACGAAAGGATTGAGGGTAAATACAACCTTTTTCTAATAATTTATTTTCATTCAATGCACAAAAATTTTGTATAGTAGTAGTTCCTGTTTTTACATTACCTATATGCAAATAAGCTACCATTTTACCTCATTTTAAGTTTATAAAAATTTTTTTTAAATATAATATCATAAATTGCTTTCAAAAAAAGGTCAAAAATGAAAATTATTCAACAATTTTTTATTAATATAGAAAGAGATGATATTGACTCTTCTATGAAAAATTTAGTGAGTGATGGTACTATTAATAGTATAGATATAATGTCTTTAGTGATGGAGATAGAAAAATACTACCAAAAACCACTAAGTGCTGATTTTATTACTCCTGAAAATTTTGATAATTTTGAAAACATAAAAAAAATGCTAGATGAAGCCATGAAATAATGCAAGCTTTATTTAAAAATCAAGATAAAATATTTTATAAACAAGATCTTATCAAAGCACTTAAAAATTTAGGAATTAAACAAGGAGATATATTATTTGTCCATTCTGAAATTTATAATTTTGGAATTCCTCTAGTAGCTCCTAAAGAATTATTGCGTATTTTTTTAGATTGTTTTTTTGAAGTTATAGGTAAAGAAGGTACGCTGATCATGCCTACATTTACATATAGCTTTTGTGATGGAAAAGATTATGATAAAATAAATTCTAAAACAAAAGTTGGCGTATTGAATGAATTTTTTAGGCTTCAGCCTGGAGTTAAACGCACTAATGATCCTATTTTTTCTTGTGCAATAAAAGGCGCAAAAGAAGATCTTTTTCTTCAAGATCATGATAGCTGTTTTGGTGAAAACAGTGTATTTGACATACTTACAAAAAACAATGGAAAAATTATTCTTTTTGGAAATGAAAATTTAGGTATTACATATATACACTATATTGAAGAAAAATTTAAGGTTCCTTATAGATATTTTAAAACTTTCTATGGAAATATAATAGATGAATATGGCATACAAAAACAAAAAAATATCAAATACTACGTTAGAGATATAGACAAAAAATCAAAAGCACGAACCAAAAAATATTTTGAAATTTTAAGAGAAAACGATATAATAAGGGAAATTCAATTTGCAAATGCAAAGATAGCATCTATTAATGCAAGAAGTTTTTTAAATATTGCTATTGAATATTTAAAAAATGATGAAAATTATTTTGTAGTGTAAGCATAGGATTTATCATGAAAACTTCTTTTTCACATGCTAAGATTTCAGCCATGGCTATGGTGGTTCCGCAGAATAGGTATAATATCGATGATGAACTTCATACAAGATATCAAGGAGATATTAAGAAGTTAAACCGTATTAAAAAATCTGTAGGATTGCAATATAAGTATATAGTAGATGAAGAAACTTCTGTAAGCGATCTAGCAGAGTATGGAGCAAATATATTATTTAACGAGTATGGACTAGATAAAAATACTATTGATGCTATAGTAGTTATTACCCAAACTCCTGATTTTTTTATACCTGCTACAGCTTGTTATCTTCATGGTAAGCTAGATTTACCACAAACAACTTTAGCTTTTGACATCAATCAATCATGCGCAGGTTTTGTATATGGACTTTACACGCTTTTTTCTATGATAGAAAATGGGGGATGCAAAAGAATTTTGATGGTATGTGGTGATACTAGCAGCAAAAGTGCAACTGAAAAAATGCATGAGAAAAACAAATTTAAAACTAATATTACAGGTGATGGAGTAAGTATTAGCTTGCTAGAATACACCCAAGAAAAAATGCAAAGTTTTTTTGAACTTGGAAATGATGGAAAAAGTGTAAAGTATCTTTTTAAACCTTTTGGTGCTTTTAAAAATCCCAAACCACATGAATTTGACGAACCTGAATGGTATAATACAGAACCTAAAGAATCTTATATGAATGGTTTGGAAATTTTTAATTTTGCCACACAAAAAGAACCTGAAGCTTTTGAGTCTATATTAGAATATGCAAAGTGTAAAAAAGAAGATCTAGACTATATTTTCTTGCATCAAGCAAATAAAAGCATAGTTGATACTATCATAAAAAAACTTAAACTTGATCCATTAAAAACTCCAAATGATACCATCACAAAATATGGTAATGTAAATGGAGCGACTATACCAGCTACCATTTGTGATACTCTAGACACTGCCACAAACCCTTTAAGTAAAAAACTAAAAGTAGAATTAGGCGGTTTTGGAGCTGGACTTAGCTGGGCAAATGCTATATTAGAACTAGATCAAAACTTTTGGTGTAAACAAACTCAAATTTA
Source organism: Campylobacter sp. FU_497 (assembly GCF_025772425.1). Taxonomy (NCBI): domain Bacteria; kingdom Pseudomonadati; phylum Campylobacterota; class Epsilonproteobacteria; order Campylobacterales; family Campylobacteraceae; genus Campylobacter; species Campylobacter sp. FU_497. Next base: position 67,337 of record NZ_JAKMSC010000007.1, read on the forward strand.
TAAGAAAGATTTATGAAAACTTCTTTTTCACATGCTAAGATTTCAGCCATGGCTATGGTGGTTCCGCAGAATAGGTATAATATCGATGATGAACTTCATACAAGATATCAAGGAGATATTAAGAAGTTAAACCGTATTAAAAAATCTGTAGGATTGCAATATAAGTATATAGTAGATGAAGAAACTTCTGTAAGCGATCTAGCAGAGTATGGAGCAAATATATTATTTAACGAGTATGGACTAGATAAAAATACTATTGATGCTATAGTAGTTATTACCCAAACTCCTGATTTTTTTATACCTGCTACAGCTTGTTATCTTCATGGTAAGCTAGATTTACCACAAACAACTTTAGCTTTTGACATCAATCAATCATGCGCAGGTTTTGTATATGGACTTTACACGCTTTTTTCTATGATAGAAAATGGGGGATGCAAAAGAATTTTGATGGTATGTGGAAATACTTGCTCTAAAATAGAAAAAGATGCTCCTCAACACCATACCAGAATTCGTGGCGATAGTGTAAATGTTAGCTTACTAGAATATACCCAAGAAAAAACGCAAAGTTTTTTTGAGCTCAATAATGATGGAAAAGGCGTAAAAGACCTATTTGTCCCTTTTGGTGCCTATAAAACTCCAAGACCACATGAATTTGACGAACCTGAATGGTACAATAACAAACCAAAACAAGTATATATGAATGGATTAAGTATTTTCAACTTTGCCACACAAAAAGAACCTGAAGCTTTTGAGTCTATATTAGAATATGCAAAGTGCAAAAAAGAAGATCTAGACTATATTTTCTTGCATCAAGCAAATAAAGGAATGATAGACCTAATCATAAATAGATTAAAACTAAACCCTAGCAAAACACCAAATAATACCATCAGCCTTTATGCAAATCTAAGCCTAGCTTCTATACCAGCTACCATTTGTGATACTCTAGACACTGCCACAAACCCTTTAAGTAAAAAACTAAAAGTAGAATTAGGCGGTTTTGGAGCTGGACTTGGCTGGGCAAATGCTATATTAGAACTAGATCAAAACTTTTGGTGTAAACAAACTCAAATTTACAAGAAAGGATAAAAAATGACAAAAGAAAAATTTTTAGAACACTTAGAGGATGCTTTACAGCTTGATTATAAATTATCCAAAGATATGATTCTTGAAGATATTGAAGAATATGATAGTTTGGGATTGATCTCTGTTATAGCCTTATATAACCATCTTTTTAATGTCAATATACCAGGTAAAACACTAAGAGAATGTAAAAATATAAACGATCTAATCGCTCTAATACCTAGCGAACATTTAGAGTCTTAATATGATTTTCAAAGAAAATTTATTTAAAGATAAAAGCTATGTCGTTACTGGAGCTAGTAGTGGCATAGGAGCTCATGCAGCTTTAATGCTAAATGAGCTTGGTGCTAGAATCATAGCCATAGGTAGGGATGAAAATAAGCTCTTAACTCAAAAAGAACAAGCTAAAAACCCAAACAACTTCATCACAATCTCAAAAAACTTATCAAATTTTGAGTATCTAGACAAATGGACTTTAGAACTTGCTAAAGAATATGGTAGTTTTGATGGTTGCTTATTAAGCGCTGGAACAGTAAATACCATGCCTTTAAGTGCTCCCAATTTTGCTAATTTTGGAGTCAAACTATTTAATATTAATTATTTTGGAAATTTGCAAATTCTTAAAGGTTTAACGGATAAAAGGGCTAAAAGCAAAGATGGTTCTAGCTTTGTTTGGATAAGTTCTGCTGCCTTCGATAGACCTGGAGCTGGACTTGGAAACTATGCAGCCAGTAAAGGAGCTATTGTCTCTGCTATAAAATCCTTTGCTTTAGAATTTGCTCCAAAATATAGAATCAATGCTATATGTCCCGGTCTTGTTTTAACTCCAATGATTGATGTTTCAGATAGTACAACAGGAAAAGATTATGTTGCTATTGCAAATTCAAGATATCCTTTAGGTGTTGGAACTACCGATGATACTTCAAATTTAATTTGTTTTTTACTTAGTGATGCATCAAGATGGTTTACCGGGCAAGAGTTTATTGTTGATGGCGGGGGTCATTTAAAATTTTAATACCATGAAGAATCTTTGTATTATCCCTGCGCGCGGTGGATCTAAACGCATTCCTAGAAAAAATATCATTGATTTTTTAGGAAAGCCTTTAATTGCTTATAGCATAAAAAGTGCTTTAAATTCGGATATTTTTGATGATGTGATTATCTCAAGTGACGATGAAGAAATCATTGAAGTAGCTTTAAAATACGGAGCCAAAGCTCCTTTTGTACGTAAAAAAGAATTAAGTGATGATTATACAAGCTCAACCGCTGTAATCCAAAATGCCATCATCACTCTAGAAAAGCAAGGTAAAACCTATGAAAATGTGTGCTGTTTATACGCTACTGCACCACTTATAGATGAGTTTATCTTGCAAAAAGCTTTTGAGCAATTTAGTCAAGAAGAATGTAGATTTTTATTTTCAGCTTGTGAGTTTGAATACCCTATACAAAGAGGTTTTTACCTTGATGAACAAAATAAAGTTTATATGTTTGATGAGTCAAACTATAACAAACGCTCACAAGATCTTATCAAAGCTTATCATGATGGTGGTGCATTTTACTTTGGCAAAAAAGAAGCATGGCTAGAAGAAGATTTTATGTTTAAACCTCACTCTAAAGCTTTTTTACTTCCTAGAAGTAAAATTTGCGATATTGATACTTTCGAAGACTTAGAATTTGCTAAAATACTATATCAGTTTCACAAAGGTAATAAATGTTTATAAATAAAATTAAAGGTTTTAAATATCCTGATATGGAGCTTGTAAGATGGTTTTTTAAAAACAAGCTTGATGCCTTAAAAAATGCAAAAGTCTTAGAATTTGCCTCCCATAATGGCAATAATCTTTCTTTATTTGCAAATTATGATTATGAGTGTATTGGAGTAGAACTTAGTAAACAAAATCATGAAAATGCTATTTATAATTTTAAAGAAATTATGCGCTATCAAAAGGCAAATTTTTTCAATGAAAATATGCTTGATTTTGCTAAAAATCATCAAAATATAAATGCAGATGTGTTTTTAATACCTAATGTAATTAATTACATTAGCAAAGATGAATTTAAAAATTTACTGCAAGATGCAAAACAAAATAACTTATATCAAACAAATAAATTAGGATATACTCATTTTTTCTTAAGAGCAAGAAGTATTAAAGATCATCGTTATGGACTTGGAGAAAGATTAAAAAACGATAGTTTTATTTTAAGCTATGATGAATTTAGTGGCGAGAAAAATTGTCTTTGCACAGCATATCAAGAACATGAACTTGTAGAAATTTTAAAAGAATATTTAAATTTATATGATTTTGAAGTTATTACGAGTGAAAATATCAATATAAAAAATAAAGTTTATATCAAAGATAGCGATATAATCATCTATGGTAAAATCACTAAGGAGTAAAAAATGTACTTAAGAGATTTAAAAGGTTTAAAATTTCCAGATTTAGCGGTAATTAAATTCTTTTTTAAACAAGGATTACATCAACAAAATAATCAAAAAGTTTTAGAATTTGCTTGTTCTAATGGCAACAATCTCTCTTTATTTGCAAATTATGATTATGAATGCATCGGAGTTGATTTAAATCAAGAAAATATCAACAACGCTAATTACAATTTCAAAGAAATAATTCAATGCAAAAACTATCAGTTTTTTCATGATGATATCTTAGAATTTCCTTTAAAAAATCCAAATATTAAAGCAGATATTTTTATGATTCCTAATGTAATTAACTATCTTTTAAAAGAAGATTTTTTAAAATTATTAAAAATTTCCAAAGAAAATTCTATGTATAAAGAAAATGCTTTGTTTTTTTTAAGAACAAGAAGCATAAAAGATTATAGATATGGCTATGGAGAAAAAATAGCTCATAATTGTTTTAAAATCACAAATGATAACACCACAGGAGAGCTTGGATGTATAAACACTCTCTACCAAGAATATGAACTTGTAGAAATTTTAAAAGAGTATTTAAATTTATATGATTTTAAAGTACTTACTTATGAAAATACCAATATCATGGGAGAAGATGAAAGATTAGTTAATGATAGTGATATTGTAATTTATGGTAAAATTAAGTGAAAATAGCCATTATGCAGCCAACCTTTAATCCATGGCTTGGCTACATGTATATGATACAAAGTGTTGATGCTTTTGTCTTTTTGGATAATGTGCAATTTGAACGCAGATCATGGCAAAATAGAAATAAAATCAAATTACAAGATAAAACTTTTTTACTAGGGCTAAATTTACAAAAAGCACCGCAAGAAACATTACTTCAAGATATATTATTTGAAAAAGATGCTAAATGGAAAATTAAATTTCTAAAAACCATTCAACATGCTTATTCTAAAAGTATTAATTTTAATAAATATTATAATATTTTAGAAAAAGCTTTATTTAAACATACGCATTTGGTGCAATTTAATATGGAATTAATCAGAATTTACTGCGAGCATTTAAACATTAAAACACCTATTTTGCAAGCCTCTTCTTTAAACTTAAAAAATAATAAAAAAGAAAAACTACTACTTGAAATTTGCCAAATGCTAAAAGTTGATTATTATCTTTCTCCGGAAGGTTCAAAAAATTATCTTGAGAAAGACACAGCAAAAGAAATTTTTAAAAATGCAAATATAAAAATTGAATATTTTGATTTTATCCATCCAACCTACACACAATTAGGTGCAAATTTTATAGCTTATTTGGGAATTTTAGACTTTTTATTTAATGAAAAAAATCCTTGTATAAAATTTCAAGAATGTATCAAAATAAACGAGTGTAATAATGAGAGTTCTTTTTAGAAGTGATAGTTCTAGCACTATAGGGCATGGACACATTAAAAGAGATCTTTTATTAGCCAAACAATATCAAAATGTATCCTTTGCTTGTTTGCCACTAAAAGGCTCTTTAATAGATGAAATTCCTTATCCTGTATATGAACTAACAAGTGCTAGCATATATGAGCTAATCAATCTCATCAAAAAGGAAAAATTTGATCTTTTAATCATCGATCATTATGAAATTACCGCTGATGATGAAAAACTCATCAAACTAGAAACAGGAATTAAAATTCTCAGTTTTGATGATGAGATAAAAGAACATTTTTGTGACATTTTACTTAATGTCAATGCTTATGCTAAAGAAAGTGATTATGAGAATTTAGTACCAAAATATTGTGAATTAAGATGTGGTTTTTCCTATGCTCTAATACGTGATGAATTTTACCAAGAAAGCAAGATAAAAAGAGAGAAAATTTATGATTATTTTATCTGTATAGGAGGAAGCGATCCAAAAAACATTTCCTTTGATATAGCAAATAAACTAAACAAAAATAAAACCATCATCATAGCTACCACAAAAGCAAATTCTCATCTAAACTTACTTCAAAAATTAAGCCAAAAAAACCCTAATATACAAATTCTCATTGACCATCCTAATCTTGCAAGATTAATGAATGAAAGTAAAAAACTCATCATTAGTACAAGTTCATTAGTGAACGAAGCTTTGATTTTAAAAGCAAATTTTAAAGCCATAGCTTATGCCAAAAATCAAGAAAAACTTGCAACATGGCTTGCTAAAAAAGGTTATGAGGTGGAGAGTTTTATATGATAGTTTTAAAAGATTTTATCCACTTAAACCAAGAAGAAATCAAGCTTGTTTTAAAATGGCGTAATGATGAAAATATTGCTAAATTTATGAAAACGCAAAATATCACTTTAAAAGAGCACTTAAGTTTTTTATCTAGTCTAAAAACAGATACAACTAAAAAATATTTTTTAGTTTATGATGATAAAAATATCATAGGTGTAATTGATTTTATTAATATAACCAACCATTCATGCGAATTTGGACTTTATGGTATAAAAAAAGGTGTAGGCAATCTTTTAATGCAAGAAGTTAAAAATTATGCTTTTAGTGTTTTAAAAGTTCAAACTTTAAACGCTTGTGTTTTTAAAGAAAATATAAAAGCTTTAAATTTATATTTAAAGCATGGTTTTAAGGTTATTAAAGAAGATAATAATTTTTATTTTGTAAATTTAAACAATCCTCACAGGGATATTATTTTTTAAAAGCTCATTTTTAACATCATTTGGAGTATATTGACTAAAATGAAATATATAAGCACCAGCTAATGCATTCGCACCAAGTTGCATAGCTTTTACCCCATCTTGAGGCTTAGAAAGTCCCCCATTGATAATAAGTGGAATTTTTAATTTACCTTTGAAATACTCTAGTAATTCCCAATCATACCCCAAAGAACTTCCTTCTTTATCAACACTTGTTAAAAGTATCTCCCCTGCTCCCAAAGACTCATATTTTAATGCAAGTTCTAACGGATCAATATCTAAAATTTCATTATTAAAAACTTTAAATTTATTTTTATCTTTTTTTACATCAACCGAGCATACTACACAAGAACTTCCAAAAGTATTTGCTACTTTTTTAATAAAATCTGGATCTTGTAAAGCCATAGAATTAATGCTGATTTTATCAGCACCTATATCTAGCAATTTTCTAATATCTTCTAAAGTTCTAATCCCACCTCCAATAGTTAAAGGCATAAAACATTCATTGGCTATATCTTCTAAACTTTCAAAATCTATAACACCGTTTTTATTAATATCCAAAACTATAAGCTCATCAACATTTCTAGCATTATATATCCTAGCTGTGCTTATTACATGCCCAATAGTTCTAAAAGAAGAAAAATTGATACTTTTTACAAGCTGATGATCTTTTAATAACACGCAAGGTATGATTCTTGTTTTAAGCATATTAGGCCTTTAAATTTGCAAAATTTTCTAAAAGTTTCAAACCTACATTTTGGCTTTTTTCAGGGTGAAATTGCACAGCAAAAATATTATCTTTTTCAAAACTTGCGCAAAAAGGTTTTTCATACTCACAAAAAGAAGTCTCTACTCTCTCTAAACACTCCACATAATAAGAATGCACAAAATAAAAATCACTTTTTTCTAAAATTCCATCAAACAGCTTGCTTTTTTTATCATTAAATTGTAAATCATCCCAACCACTGTGCAATAATTTTTCTTTACTTAAATCAAATTTCAAAACCTTTGCTTTTATAAAATCAAGCCCTTCGCACTCTCCACCCTCATATCCCTTACTGGCAAAAAGTTGCATACCAAGACAAATTCCTAAAATGGGTTTTTTATCTTTTAAAACACATTCTTTTAAAAGCTCATCTAGTGTAAATTTTTTTAAATTTTCCATACCTTGCTTAAAAGATCCAACGCCTGGTAAAACTAATTTAGAGGCATTTTTTATATCTTCTTTTTTAGAACTTATAATCACTTCTTGATTAAGTTTTTCAAAAGCTTTTAAAACAGATTTAAAATTTCCAAGATGATAATCAACAATACAAATCATTTCAAAACAAACTCATCTTTTTTTATCAATGATCCATCGCTATCTCTTAAGAATTTACCATTTTCATCTCGTTTAAATATCTTTTTATTAGTATAAGAATCTACAATTTTTTCAAATTCTTTTTCACTAAAACCACTAAATTCTAAATATTTCTTAATAGCCTTTTTAGGTGGCTTTCCATCATATTTATTTACAAGTCTCACGCCCTCTTCACGGCTAATATAGCCAAGTCTTATATCCAAACACGCATTATCCGTAGCTCTTCCAAAACCATATTTGCAGTATTTTAAATAATCATGCACATGATTTGAATAACAATCTAAATTTTCAAAATTCTCATAAGTGGTTTCAACTGGTTTTGTGCTAGTTTTAAAGCCATTTTCTTGGGCTAATTTTAAATTATACTTATAATCCCATTTAAAATAATATCCCAAAAATAACCCTGTAACTCCTACTCTTTGAAGTTCTTCATCACTTGGATAAGTGTAAAAATATAAATCCTTCTCTCTAATACCATCAATACCGATCATATCAGAAATTCTATTACCCAAAAGCCCACCAAATTCTTCAAGCCACTCTCTGCCTAAAGTGTTTTTTTCTTTAGAACTAGCTGGCCCACCATACTCAATCTGCGGACTTTCCCCCCAAATAATCAAAGGAATACCAAAAGCAACAGCTATTTTTGGAACACATGTAAAAATCCCCAAATGGTTTTGCCATTCATTATCGCCCGTTCTTACAAAAGCTTCACGGGATAATTTTTTATATACCAAAGGATTTCTTTTGATATGAATCAAATCAACACCAAGGTTGTTTAAATTTTTTAAATTCTTTTTACCTATTTTAGTAGGGATACTTGGTTCAAAACAAACACACAAAGGATTAAGCCCAAGCTCAAGACATTTTAAAACTTGAAAAGTAGAATCCTTACCGCCGCTTACTCCTATCACACAATCATACACGGGGTGTTTTTTATATTTTTTAACGAGTTCTAGAAAATCTTTTTCGCGTTCTTGCCAATTTATCTCATGATTTTTTGCTTCTTGCGAGCAACACGCATCACAAATTCCCTCATCATTAAAGTGCAAATCAGGCTTAGTATCTGGCATAACACATTTTTTACAAAATTTCATATTAACTCCAAAAAATCTTTATAATCATCATAAATCGACTATGATTATATTTTCTAAAGCTAAATAAATTTTATTTTGTTACAATATTTTTATTTAAAGGTTTATAAATTATGGATTTAACTTTACTTCCTTATATGATTATAGGAATTTTTTCAGGTATGGCTTCAGGGATTTTTGGCATAGGTGGTGGTATGATTATCGTTCCTTTCATGCTTACTTTAGGGCTTAGCTCTCACCATGCTGTTGCAATTTCTATTGTTCAAATGATTTTTGCTTCTGTTTTTGGCTCCTATTTAAACTATAAAAAGAAAAATTTAATCTTAAAAGATGGTCTTATCATAGGTTTTGGAGGCTTTTTAGGTGCGATGTTTAGTGGACTTTTGCTCTCATATTTTTCAGATATAACTTTAACAAGTATTTTTCTATGCGTGAGTATTGTATTCTTTTTAAAATTTGCCTTTAATCAAAAAAGCACCATTGGAAATATCAAGCATTCTAATGCTTTAAAAAATTCTATTTTGCTAATTTGTGGTGTATTTACAGGAATTTTTGCTATATCTTTAGGGATTGGTGGTGGGCTTTTAATCACCCCTATTTTGGCTTATTTTTTAGGCTATGATACCAAAAAAGTAGTGCCGCTTAGCTTATTTTTTGTGATTTTTGCTTCCATTTCAGGGATTAGTTCTTTTGTATATAATGACATTATTGATAAAGAAGTCTTACAAAATGGAAGCTTAGTAGGACTTAGTTCTATGCTAGGGGTTTATCTTGGAATTAAAATCATGGAAAAAATCAATCTCAAATCCCACCGCATAGCACTTTTAGGCATCTACACTCTTTCTATAACTATGACTATTATAAGTTTGATTAAAAAGCTAAATTTATTTTAATCTATCAGCAAATTTTTGTCTGTTAGAAGTATAGACAAAGCTTAAAACCTCTGCCACTGCTTTAAAAAGCTCTGGTGGGATAAGATCATTAACTTCACATGCTTTATAAAGTTCTCTTGCTAAAGGAGGATTTTCATAAATCATCACATTATATTCATAAGCCATATCTTTTATACGCAAAGCTAAAAAGTCCACCCCTTTAGCTAAAACTTTTGGCGCAGCTTCTTTAGAACTATCATAACGTAAAGCAACTGCATAGTGGGTAGGGTTAGTAATCACCACATCAGCACTAGCAACATCTTGCACCATTCTGCGTCTTGCTGCTTCCATTTGCAAACGACGAATTCTTCCTTTTACTAAAGGATCTCCTTCGCTTTGCTTGTATTCATCTTTGATTTCTTGTTTACTCATACGCAAATTTTTAAAGTATTGATACCTTACCAAAAGCACATCTAAAAGACCAATAATCAAAAAAGCTATAATCACAATAGCCGCAAGGATAATAGCTTTATCTCTAAGCCATAAAAGTTGTGGATAAATCGTATAAAGTTCTACCCTAGGAAGCTCTTTCATAAATTGTAATAAAAAAATAAAAGCTATGCCAAAAACCACTCCAACTTTAAGAGTAATTTTTAAAGCTTCAATGATTTTTTTTAAAGAAAAAAGATTTTTAAGTCCATTAATAGGATTAATTTTATTAAAATTTGGAGTAATGGGCTTAGTGGTAAAAATAAAACCAAATTGCATTAAATTACCAAGCACACCTGCAACCATAATCGTTAAAGTAATAGGTAAAACCATAATAAACATTTCTATCATAGTTTTTATGATAATTTTTTGCAAGATTTTTAAATCAAGTTCTATACCTATAAAACTTTGATAAAACCTATACAAACCACTAATTCTCTCGCCTATAAAAGGCATCATAAACAACACCACAACCACAGCTATAACAAGCACAGCCACAGCAGATGCATCTTGGCTTTTTGGGACATTACCCTCTTTACGCGCATCTTCTATTTTCTTGGACGTGGGTTCTTCTGTTTTTTCTTGATCATCAGCAGCCATAAAAAACCTTTAAAAATTTAAAGTAAAATTATAGCATTTAAATCCAAGTATAAACAAATTTGAATACTTGGATTTATTCTCATTCAATCC